>CAYMQL010000293.1:3368-4256 GCA_964392255.1 uncultured Planctomycetaceae bacterium
AAAGGTCGAAACCAAGTTTCGCCGCATCGTTACCGACATTCCCGCCCCCGAGTCTCAGCCCGTCCTCCACGCGCTCCACGAACACGAGCCGCGTTCGATGGGCGGACAGCCGCCGGTCGTCTGGGATCGGGCCGAGGGCGTCCAGGTCTACGACCGTTTCGGCAACATGTGGCTCGATTGGTCGTCCGGCGTGCTGGTGACCAACGCCGGCCACTGCCACCCGAAAATCCGGCAGGCAATTCTCAATCAGGTGGACCGCGGCCTGATTCACAACTACTGCTTTCCCTCCGAAGTTCGGGCCGAGGCCGTCAAAGAACTCGCGGCCGTCGCCCCCGAGGGGCTCGACAAAGTCTTTCTGCTGACCACCGGCGCCGAGGCCTGCGAGTGTGCCATCAAACTGGCCCGAACCTGGGGCCGCACCAAGGCGGGCGACGAAAAGATCACGATCGTCACCTTCCAAAACGCCTTCCACGGCCGCACGCTCGGCGCGCAGATGGCCGGCGGCATCCCGAAGCTGAAGGAATGGATCGTCAATCTCGACAAAAACATGGTGCAGGTCCCGTTCCCCGACGGCTTCCGCTGTCCCGACACCAGCTTCGAGTTGTTCGAGCGGTCGCTTAAGGAATTGGGCGTCGCCCCCGACAGCGTCGCCGGCGTGATGAGCGAAACCTATCAGGGCGGCAACTCGAGTTTTATGCCGCCTGAGTACGCCCAACAGCTTCGCCGCTGGTGCGATCGGCACGGCGCGCTGCTGATCTTCGACGAAGTACAAGCCGGTTTCGGCCGGACGGGCAAATACTGGGGATTCGACCACTACGGCGTCGCGCCTGATTTGATCTGCTGCGGCAAGGGCATTTCCAGCGGGCTGCCCATCTCGGCCGTCATCGG
>CAYMQL010000294.1:0-4252 GCA_964392255.1 uncultured Planctomycetaceae bacterium
AGACATCGATCTTCTGAACATACGATCGTTCGAGCGGGCAGCGGCTTCAAAAAAGCGATTTCCCACCTCCGGCATTCAAGGTGCCTCGATGAGAACCACTCTGGCGATTCTGGCCGTCCTTGGTCTGGCTGTTGGCGGCGCGGTCTA
Source organism: uncultured Planctomycetaceae bacterium (assembly GCA_964392255.1). Taxonomy (GTDB): domain Bacteria; phylum Planctomycetota; class Planctomycetia; order Pirellulales; family Thermoguttaceae; genus CAYMQL01. Next base: position 148 of record CAYMQL010000294.1, read on the forward strand.
CTACGCAACACATTTGACCGCCGAGCCCGTTTCCAATTTCCGCACCGTAACCATCGAACGCGGCGATCTGCTATCCACCATCAGCGCCACCGGAACGGTCGAACCGGAAGAGGTCGTCGACGTGGGCGCTCAGGTCGTCGGACGCATCAAAAGCCTCGGCATCGACCCAAGCGATCCCGAAAAGAAGAAGACGATCGACTACGGCTCCGTCGTCCACGAGGGCACGGTGCTGGCCCTGATCGACGACTCGGTCTACAAAGCGCAACTCGCCCAAGCCGAAGCGGCGCTGGCTCGGGCCGAAGCCGACTTGATCCAACTCCAGGCCCGTTGTGATCAGACCGAGCAGGAATGGAAGCGGGCCGAAAGTTTGCTGCCGGCCAATGCCATTGCCGACACCGATTACGATCTGGCCGTGGCCAACTACAAGGCGGCCAAAGCCAACGTGACGGTGGGCAAGGCCGTCGTCCGGCAGAACAAGGCCGCGCTCGATCTGGCCAAAACCAATCTGAACTACACCGTCATCAAATCGCCGGTCGAAGGCAAGATCATCGACCGCCGCGTCAATATCGGCCAAACGGTGGTCGCCAGCCTGAACGCCCCCAGCCTGTTTCTGATCGCCAAAGACCTGCGCAAGATTCAGGTGTGGGCGTCGGTCAACGAGGCCGACATCGGACAAATTCATTTGGGCATGCCGGTGCAATTCACGGTCGACGCCTTTCCCGGCGAGTTGTTTCGCGGCCGCGTCGCCCAAATTCGCTTGAACGCCACGATGACGCAAAACGTTGTCACCTACACGGTGGTCGTGGCCACCGACAATGCAGACGGCAAACTGCTGCCCTATCTCACCGCGAATCTGAAGTTCGAGATCAACGAGCTGAACGACGTGCTGCTGGTTCCCAACATGGCGCTGCGTTGGAAACCGCGGCCTGAGCAAATCGATCCCGCGATGCGCGCAGCCGACGAATCCGAAAATGCCGCCGACCGCGGCTCCGACTCGCAGTTGGACGCCCAAGACGATGCGGGGCAGCTCTGGATCGAAGTCGACGGATTCGTCCAGCCGCTTGCGGTCAAGATCGGCCCCACCGACGGATCCGTCACCGCCGTCAGCGGCGAGGATATCCACGAGGGCATCGAGGTTGTCATCGGCGAGGGCCAGAACAACGACGGCGGCGACGAAGTCACCAATCCCTTTGTCCCGCAACTGCGCCGCAGCAAACCCCGCTCTAGCCAATAAGCCCCCTTAAGGACGGCCGTCGATGGAGTTGATTCGGCTCGAAAACATCCACAAGACCTATCACCTGGGCGAGATCGATGTGCCGGTGCTGCGCGGCATATCGCTCTCGATCGCCCAAGGCGAAATGGTCGCGCTGATGGGCGCCTCGGGCTCGGGCAAGACCACGCTGATGAACATCCTGGGCTGCCTCGACCACCCGACCGAAGGCAAATATTGGCTCGACGGCCGCGAGACGAGTGAACTTTCTCCGAACCAGCGGGCCCTCGTGCGATCGGAACGCCTGGGATTCGTTTTCCAAAACTTCAATCTCCTGCCGCGGACTACGGCGCTGGATAATGTCGCGATGCCGCTCGACTACGCGCCGCATCGGCTTTCGGCGGCGGAAATCCGCCGCGTCAGCCGCGACCTGCTCGAATTGGTCGGCCTTGGCGAACGCGTCGGGCACGAGCCGTCGCAGATGTCCGGCGGCCAGCAGCAGCGGGTCGCCATCGGCCGCGCATTAGTTAACCGCCCGGCCCTGCTCTTGGCCGACGAGCCCACCGGAAACCTCGATTCGCACACGAGCGTCGAGATTCTGCGGTTGTTCCAGCAACTCAATGCCGAGGGCATCACCATCATTCTGGTCACGCACGATCCGAAGGTGGCCGCTTACGCCCATCGGACCATTCACATCGCCGACGGACAGATTGAAAATGATTGCGCCGAAAACCCGCGCCTTTCGGAACAAGCGAAGTCCGATGAGTTGTCGCCGGCTTCTGCGACCGTGCCTCGCCCAATGGTTGCTGTTCCGGCGCCGGAAACACGCTCGCGCCCGATGCGTTTTCGCATACCCGCGACGCTGCGCACGGCCTTCGGCGCTCTGCGCCGCAACAAAATGCGCTCGGCCCTGACGGCCTTGGGGGTCGTCATCGGCGTGGGAGCCGTGATTGCCATGATGGAAATTGGCCAGGGATCGAAAGCGGCGCTGCAAAAAACCATCGCCAGCATGGGCGCAAACACGCTGATGATCCAATCCGGGGCGGCCGCCAGCGGCGGAGTTACCTTCGGCGCCGGCACAGTCATGACGCTCACCCCGGAAGACGCCGAAGAAATCAAGCGGCAGTGCCCCGCCATCGTCGACGTCGCTCCCGTCGTTCGCACCCGTGCCCAGCTTGTCTACGGCAATCGCAACTGGGTCCCGCAGCAGATCAACGGCACCACGCCCTCGTTCCTGACGGTTCGCGACTGGGGCAACATGCAAGAGGGCGAGATGTTCAGCGACCGCGACGTTCGCAACGCCAGCAAAGTGTGCGTCATCGGCGAAACCATCCGCCGCGAGTTGCTTCAAGAGGAATCCGTCGTCGGCCGGGAAATCCGCATCAAAAACGTCGCGTTCCGCATCATCGGCGTTCTCAACCGCAAGGGCGCCAACATGATGGGATTCGATCAGGACGACGTTGTGCTGGCCCCCTGGACGACTATTAAGTTTCGCGTCAGCGGCGCTGCGCTGACCAACACCAACCAAAGCGCGGCGGCGGCCTCCACCGGCACGCAGGTCAACACGCTGAGCAACCTTTATCCCGGCAGCACAGCCCTGTATTCCACGCCCTCGGCCAGCCAACTGGCCAACACGCCTCAGCCGGTCCGATTCGTCAACGTCGATCAGATTCTCGCCAAAGCGGCTTCCGAAAAGGAAGTCCCCCAAGCCATCGAGCAAATCACCGATCTGATGCGCGAGCGACACCGCCTCCAGCCCGGCGAAGGCGACGATTTTCACATCCGCGACATGACCGAGCTAACCCGAACGCTAAGTTCCACGTCGAGGCTGATGGGATCGCTGCTGTTGGTCGTAGCGCTGATCTCGCTGGTCGTCGGCGGCGTGGGCATTATGAATATCATGCTCGTTTCGGTCACCGAGCGAACGCGCGAAATCGGCCTGCGCATGGCCGTCGGCGCCCGAAGCCATCACATCCTGCGACAATTCCTCGTCGAGTCGATGGTGTTGTGCCTGTTCGGCGGCGCCATGGGCATTCTGCTCGGCCGCGGCGCGTCGATCCTTGTCCGTTCGATCATGCGATGGCCCACCGAAGCCTCTGTGCCCGCAATCGTCGCCGCCGTCGCGGTTTCGGCCACCGTGGGCATCGTCTTCGGCTTCTATCCCGCCTGGAAGGCCTCCCGGCTCGATCCGATCGAAGCCCTGCGGTATGAATAAACGACCAAGGCGGAGGGCAAAGGTCGAAAGTGAAAACCGGAAGTGACATTTTCCGGCGAACGGTTATCCTATTGTTTTGGAGCGAGCCTATGGACGACGCGACATCCCATTCTTCCGCCTTCCGCCTTCCCCCTTCCGCCCTCCCCGACTCCGACCTCTCGGGCCGGGCGTTGGGCGATTTCGACCTGCTGCGCCGCCTGGGACGCGGCGCGATGGCCGATGTCTACCTGGCCGAGCAGCGCCGGCTGAAGCGATGCGTCGCCGTCAAGGTCCTTAAACCCGAGTTGGCCCGCGACCGAACCTATCTCCAACGGTTCCAGCGCGAGGCGCAGGCCGCGGCCTCGCTGGTGCATGCCAATATTGTGCAAATCTACGAAGTCGGCTGCGTCGATCAATTGCACTACATCGCGCAGGAGTATGTGCAGGGCCAAAATCTTCGAGAATATCTCGACCGGCACGGCCCGCCCGATCTGCCCCACGCGCTGTCGATCATGCGTCAGGCGGCCGCTGCACTGGCCAAAGCCGCCGAACAAGGCGTCGTCCATCGCGACGTCAAGCCGGAAAACATCATGCTCACCGCCCGCGGCGAGGTGAAGGTGGCCGACTTCGGGCTGGCCCGGCTTGCGCACGAAGGCCCCGGCAACGAACTGACCCAGGTGGGCATCACCCTCGGCACGCCG
>CAYMQL010000295.1:0-4247 GCA_964392255.1 uncultured Planctomycetaceae bacterium
GATTCTGCGCGCCCTCGACGTCGCGGGCGCCGAAAACCGTTTGGCACTCGCCGCGGCGGATCCACTGGTAACCCTGTTTCAACGCCGAAAGCTCGAAGGGGAGATCGGCGTCGGTGAATGCGACGACGCGGCCCGTGGCGCTCAGCATGGCGGTGCGAACGGCGCGTCCTTTTCCGCCTTGCGGCGTCAGTCGCAGCGTAGAGAAGCGCGGCCCTAAATCGCGCGTTAGCCGCGCCGTGTTGTCGGTGCTGCCGTCGTCGGCCACCAACACCCGATAGTCGATTCCCCAATCGGCCAGAAACACGGCCAACTGGGCCAGCGTCCAAGGCAGCCGCTTTTCTTCGTTGTACGCCGGAATAATGACGGTCAGGTCGTGATCGGCGGGCCGGACCACGATCGGACGCGGCAATCGGCCGTCGGAAACGCTGTCGCGCGCAATGGCTGCGCTGGATGTGTTCATCAGTTATCGTCGCGTGGGTGAATAGAGGGGGCAACGACCGCGCGGCACGATAGCGAAATCGGTAGATCGTGTAAACGTCAGTTCGCCGGCGGAAAAAACAACCCTAACGCGGGGTATGGCTTCTTCTTGTTTCGGGCCGGAATCGAGGCGCCTTGCCTCGCATTGTTTTGATGAAAAGCGGCATTTCGCCCGACGGCGGGGGCGCACAGTCTCCGCCATCGCTATCAAGCCACCGCGGTTCGGCGAATTTGCACGCCGACGGAGGAAAAACTGTAGACGCGGCCCCGGGCGGCCGGGATAATCGACCCTTATGATCGCTAGCCAAACCCACGAACGCAGGTTTTTTGTGCATCCGGCCCATACGACCGTCGGCATGGCCGGCTGCCGCTCGTATTTCGCGGCCGTTCAAGAAAAACGCCCCGTCGCGGCGGCGTTGCTCGCCGACCGATGGGACGCCGAAGCACAGGCGGCCAGACGGGTTTTCCAGCAGACCGCCGACGAAAACGCGAATGTGCGTTTCCGTTGCGTCGATCTCGATTTGCTTCCAATCGAAGAGTTATGCGCCGACGAACCCAATTGCGTCGTGCTTTTCGGCGCCGGTCTTCAGATCGCCCGCCGATGGGCCGACCTCGACCTTGCGGCGGCGTCGGGCGTCGAGCCGGCGGCGGGCCGGCGGGCTCCAATTACAGTCGAAACGGCGGCCGACGCCGGGCATCATCCGGTGCTGGCGGGCGTCGAACCCTTCGCGTCGCGCGAACGGCCTTTCGCGGAATTCGAAATCCCCGACTGGGCGACAAAAATCCTCTATGCCCGATCGCCCGATCGCCTGAATCCGCTTGCCTGGATCTGCGGCGACCGCTGCGGCGGAATGTTGCAGACCGTACTCGGTTCGCCCGACGATTTTCGGCAGCCGGCGTTTTGCCGCCTTATGCTCAATTCAATTCGCTGGATTGGTCAATAGCCCTGCGTCAGCGGGCGGTTGTCCTTTATCTATTTGATGCTGCGTCGCTTGCCTGCGGCGTTCCGGCCCCATTGTCGAGTCGTGGGCGGGGACCTTATACTCCAGGCTCCGGTTTCCATCCCGCTCCATTCAAACCGCGGTGCATCCGCAACAGCCATGAATCTGCACGATCCGAAGTTCGCCCGTTTCGCCCTGGTTCAAGAAATGCTCGAGACGCCCCGAATCATCGGGCAATTCGATTTCGGGGCGACCCAAGATGTTGCCGCGGCGGTGCGCCAGACGGGCCGCGTGCTGCTGACCGGCGAAGGTTCGAGCCGCATGTTTCCGGCAAAAAGCTTCATCTCCGAGGCGCTGCGCCGCGGAATTCCGCTGGCCGCTTGCACCGAGGGCGCTCGGCAAGCCCACGAATACGACCTCAGCCGGCACGTCGTGTTCGGCGCCAGCAACAGCGGCCGCACAAAAGAGTTGATCTCGCTTTTCACACAGCTTGGCCGCCAGGGACACAAGAACCGCTTCGGTCTGACGGCCAACAGCCCCTGTACGTTGGAGGACGTTAGCGACCGCTGCCACCGGCTAAGCTGCGGCCCCGAGAAGGCCGTGGCCGCGACGAAAAGCGTGGTCGAACAGGCGTTGTATTACTGGTCGCTGTTGGCCGCATGGGACGCCGCGGCGCCGATTGATGCAAATCAGAAACCGGCCGCCGAGAAAGCGCAGGAAGTGTTGCAGTCCGATCTGGATTCGGCCTTGGTCCAGAAAATCGCGCAGGCCCCGGTGATCTACTTCGCCGGCCGCAACGACGGCGTCGCCGAGGAGTTGACGCTCAAAACGAACGAAATAACGCACAAAAAAAGCGACTACCTCGAAGGCACGTACGCCGTTCACGGCGTCGAAGAGGTGATGCGGCCCGACGAAGTCGTCGTTCTGATCGATCCCTTCCCCGCCGAAATCGAAAAGTTCAAAACCACGTTGGTCGACGGCGTCGGAATGACGGTCGTCGCCGTATCGGACGAGCCGACCATCCTGCCGACCATTCGCATTCCGCGCGTCGAAGGCTATCGGCCGATTCTGCAACTGCTGGCCGGTTGGAACATTCTGGTTCACGTGGGCGTTGCACTGGGCATCGATCTGGACAAAGCCCAGCGGGCTCGAAAAATCGGCAACGAGTTCGTCGCCGGATAAAAATTACACGTTCTTCGGCCTTTTGCCCGTGTGCTGATCAACGCGGGCTAACCGCTCCCGAAATACGCATAAGAGCAGCGTTTCCGCACCCCTCTTCCGGGAAAATGCTTGCGGAACCAAATCTCCCGATTATCCTAGAAGAATGGGCGTCGCTGCGACCAACCGCATTCCTTTTCACGCCGCCCGAACCACGGAGACCAGCACCATGACGCGGCAACGCCGAGACTTTGTCGGAACAAAAGCCCGGTTCGTTCTTTCCGCGGGGCATCGATTCTTTCGCTACGTTGCGATTGCATCGGCGGGCGTTTTGGTCTTCGCGGTCGCGGCTTCGACCGTCCAGGCCGGACCCATCGTGCGGTTCACGCTCAACTACTCGGTCGCGGGCAGCAACGGGCCGATCAACTATTTCGATGTCGAACTGTACGACGCCGCGGCCCCGATCACCGTGGCCAATTTTCTGAAGTACGTCAACAACGGCCTGTACGACGGCACCGTCATCCACCGCAATACCAATAAGGATGACGGCACAGGCTTCGTCCTACAAGGCGGCGGTTTCGCGCCCGAGTACGATGCCGACGGCGCGGTGACCGCCATGAACCCCATCGAAACCTACGCCCCGATCGTCAACGAGTTCAGCTCTGATCGCTCCAATGTGCGAGGCACGATTGCAATGGCCAAGCTCGGCGGCGATCCCGACAGCGCCACGAGCGGGTGGTTCATCAACCTCAGCGACAACGCATCGAATCTCGACGCCCAGAACGGCGGCTTTACGGTCTTCGGCGAAGTCGTCGGCCAGGGCATGACGCTGGTCGACGGCGTCAACGCTCTGACGACCAGCGATCTATCGAGCGTGTATGGCTCTGCTTTCGGTGAAACGCCGCTGTTCGACAGCGGTGCATCGTTGGTCAACGTCACAAGGGCAGTCGTTGTCCCCCCTTGCAAGTTGTCCGGCTATCTTTACGTCGACATCAATCAGAACGGCGTCATGGACGGCGACGATTATGCCATTAGCGGCGCCCGGGTCTTTCTGTTCCAGGCAGGCAGTAATGTGCCCTTGGCCGCGGTTTCCAGCTCCCTTGATGGCTCGTACGAATTCGCGGGGTTGGCCGCAGGCACGTTCTCGGTCCGGTTGGAGACGTCTATCAATTCGCATCTTCAAGACAACGGTACGGCCCAGACGGTCTTTGACATGGATGGGAACGTCGTTAGCGTCGGAACGGCCGGCGACGCCCTTACCCACGCCTTCGGCGACATCACGCTGGACAATGGCGAATCGGGTATTTATTTCAACATCGCGGAGCCGGCGTATCCGATCGCGCTGATTTCGCCGCGGCTGCTGCTCAATTCCGCGCCGGATCTTCTTCATACCGAGAACGTTCAGACATATGTTGTCGCAGGCAGCGCCGTCGAGACGCAGGGCGCGGCAATGCAAACCCCCGAGCCCGGTTCTCTGGTCCTGTTGGCCATCGCCGGATTGCTGATCGTCGGTTGGATGCGGCGTCGCCGCTACTAACTCGACTGCGCAGCGGGTCGAAGTCCCTGCCGCTTACCCAACTCTGGGCGACGCCTAGTGCTTTGTCACAGTTAAGATTTTGGGTGCCACTGGCTATGCCAGTGCCCGGTTTCCAGCGGACGGCCAAGCAAAGC
>CAYMQL010000296.1:0-4238 GCA_964392255.1 uncultured Planctomycetaceae bacterium
AAAACATGAAAGAAGCGGCCGGCTACGGCCCCGACGAGAAGATCGCCCGAGACGCGATGAAGGAAGGACAGTCGCTGTTCCGCGACAAGAAGTATTCGGAGGCGCGGACGAAATTTGCCACGGCGGCCGGTCGCTGGCCGGACTCGCCGCTGGAAGAGGACGCTCTGTTCTTGCAGGGCGAGAGCGAGTTTTTTGCCGATTTGTACCCGAAGGCGCACGACACCTTCGGCGGTCTGTTAAAGAAGTATCCGAACACGCGGCATCTGGATACCGTGATGCGGCGGCAGTTTGCCATTGGGCAATACTGGGAGCAGGTCCAGAACGCCAAGCCGAAGTGGCCGGTCACGCCGAATCTGACCGACGGCGGCCGCCCGCTGTTCGACACCTTCGGCTACGCCGTTCAGGCCTACGAGCGCGTGCGGATGAACGATCCGACCGGGCCGTTGGCCGACGACAGCTTGATGGCGTTGGGTAATCTGTATTTTCGCCACGGGCAGTACGAAAACGCCGCCTTCAACTACGATCTGCTGATCCGCGAGTATCCCAACAGCGAGCATCAGGCCAAGGCTCATCTGCTCGACCTTCAGGCGAAGATGCGAAACTACCAAGGCACGCTGTACATTGGCGCGCCGCTGAACGACGGCAAAAAAATCGCCGACCGGACGCTTCGGCAGTTCGGCAACAAACTGGGACCCGAGCGAGAGAACGTCGAACGGGCTCGGGCCCAAATACTCGAGGAGCAGGCGAATCGCGAATTTGTACTCGGCCGCTATTACGAGGGCCGAAAGCAGTTCGGCGCCGCGAGGATGTATTATCAGAGCGTAGTCAAGGATTACCCAAGCACCGAGAAGGCCAAAGAATCGCAGACGCGGCTCGATGCGATTCGCAACGAACCCGACAAGCCGCCCGATCGCTTCGGTTGGATGACCGAGCTGTTCGAGTCGAAGAAATGAGTGGCTGGTGGTTAGTGGTTAGTGGCTAGTGGTTAGGGGTTGGTTGTGAGAGTGATTTTTGGTTCTAAATTGAACGGCGGTTGCGTCGGTTGTGCTGCATTCCGGCAGCCGTCCGCAGAGGAACACTGCCGCTTAAAATTATCTCTCCACGCCCTTCACTCTTTTTGTGCCCTTCGTGCCCTTTGCGTCCTTTGTGGATTTCTATTCTTCGTGCTGTTTTTAAACGGCTGTGCCGGCTATCAGATCGGCAACAAATCGCTCTATCCGCTGGAGATTCGCACGGTTCACGTGCCGATTTTCCAGTCGAACAGTTTTCGCCGCAATTTGGGCGAGCGGCTGACCGAGGCCGTGGTCAAGCAGATCGAGGCCAAGACGCCTTACAAAGTGGTCAACGACGCGAAGGCCGACAGCGTTCTTACGGGGCGGATCGTTTCGGAGACGAAGCGAGTGTTGATTCCAAGCCTTACCGGAGACGCCCCCGAAAGCCCGCGTGGGTTGGGCGTCGAGGTACGCTGGCTCGACCGGAAGGGCCGCATGTTGCGCGACCCCGAGTATGTTGCGATTCCGGACGAAATCGCTCAGGTGTCGGTCACGGGCACGGGCGACGTCGTGCCGGAAGTAGGCCAGTCGATCGCTACGGCCCAGCAACAGGCGATTGTTCGCACCGCAGAGCAGATCGTGGGCTTGATGGAAAAGCCGTGGTAGGCCCGCGTCCCATTTCGCCCGGGGAGGGTTTTTTTGATGGCCGCTTTGCGTCGCATGGCGATTATTACGGACGGCTACAACGATAGCCACACGGCTAAAACGGCCATCAGCGTGATTCGTTATTGCGCGGAGGAAGTGGTCGCCGTCATCGACCGCGAAGCGGCCGGCCAGACGTGCCGGGAGGTTTTCGGCGTCGGCGGCGAGATTCCCGTGGTGGCCGCCTTGGCCGAAGCGCCGGAGGCCGATACGCTTCTGATCGGCATTGCGCCGCACGGCGGAAAAATACCCGCCGCATGGCGACCGATAATTCTCGAAGCCATCGGGCGCGGAATGACGATCCTCTCGGGGCTGCACGATTTTATGAGCGACGACGCGGAGTTCCGCCGCGCTGCGGCCGAGCACGGGGCGCAATTGATCGACCTGCGTCGGAACGATGAGCGCGACGCGGCCAACCGCGTCGGCATTCGAGACGACTGCCTGCGCATCCATACGATCGGCAACGATTGCAGTTGCGGCAAGATGGTCGCAAGCGTTGAGATTGCCCGGGGCTTGAACCGCGCCGGGTTGCACGCCGCTTTTGTGGCCACGGGGCAAACGGGCATGTTGATCGCCGGCGGCGGGTGTGCGATCGATCGGGTTGTCTCGGATTTTGTCAGCGGGGCGGCCGAAAAGCTCGTTCTGGCCAACCAGCATCACGATGTGATGGTGATTGAAGGGCAAGGGAGCCTGTTTCATCCGCGCTATTCGTGCGTTACGCTGGGCCTGTTGCACGGCGTAATGCCCGACGGAATGATCCTCTGCTACGAGATGGGGCGTCGAACGTTTCACGGAATGGAAAGCGAGGCGCTGCCGCCGTTGGAAAAGGTTGTCGAGTTCTACGAGGCGGCGGCCGGAATCATGCACCCTTGCCAGGTGATTGGCGTAGCGGTCAACGGGCGGAGTTTTTCGGACGACGCGGTGGCGGCTGAATGCGCGCGAGTGGGGCGGCGTTTGGGTTTGCCCGCCGCCGACGTGCTTCGGCACGGCCCCAACAAGCTGGTCGACGCCGTTATGCAGTTGCAACGCCGCAAGCAGCGGCTAGCGAAGCGGCCGGGTTTTGCGGCGTAATGCGTCCTCGATGGGTCGCTGGATTTTCGTCAAACCGCCATAATCCGTTAATCCGCTTCCGTGATGGGGCGCTCTTTTCGCAACGCCGCCATTCTGTATAATCAAGCGTTATGAACGCCTACGAAAACGAACCGCCTGTCGGAACGATACTTCACACTGCCCTTTGGAACGTCCGGAACGCCGCCGAGCGTCTGGGATTAGACGCCGACACGGTTCGGCAGCTTACCGAGCCTCGGGAGCAGATTGTCGCGCGCGTGAGTCCGCTCATGCCGGACGGCCGGATGCTGCACGCGAGGGTTTTCGTGGTGCGGCACAACGACGTTCTGGGCCCGGCCAAGGGCGGCATCCGCATGACGCCGACCGTGACGCTCGACGAAGTGGCCGGCCTGGCGATGGAGATGACGTGGAAAACGTCGCTCGTTGGTCTTCCGTTCGGCGGGGGCAAGGCGGGCATCTGTTGCGATCCCACGTCGCTAAGCCCGGTCGAAAAAGAGATTCTCGTTCGCTCGTTTACGCGCGGCGTGCGGCGCCACATCGGGCCCGAGTTGTACGTGCCCGCCCCCGACATGGGCACCAACGAAAACGACATGGGCCACATCCGCGACTGCATCGCCTACAGCGGCGCGACGTCGATCACCGCCGGCTGCTACGTGACCGGCAAACCGGTTGTGCTGGGCGGCATCGTCGGGCGGCGCGAAGCGACGGGCAAGGGCGTGACCGCAACCCTCGTGGCCGCGTGCCAACGGTTGAATCGTCGAGTCTCCGAGCTTCGCGTGGCGGTGCAAGGGTTCGGCAACGTCGGCGCCGCGGCCGCCCAGGCCATTGCCGAACGCGGCGCAACGGTCGTTGCGGTTTCTGACATCGGCGGTGCGACGCTTTGCCGCGACGGGCTCGACCTGCCGCAACTGGTGGAACACGTCAAAGCCACCGGCGGCGTCAAGGGATTTGCCGGCGGCGAGGACGGCTCGAACGACTCCGTGTTGGAGGCCGACTGCGACGTGCTAATTCCCGCCGCCGCCGGATCTGTAATTACGGAGGCGAACGCCGGGCGCATTCGGGCCTCGATCATCGCCGAAGGCGCCAACGCGCCGGTCACGCCCCCGGCCGACGCAATCCTTAACGAAGGCAACAAGTTTATCATTCCCGACATTCTTTGCAATGCCGGCGGCGTGTTCGTCTCCTATCTGGAATACACCCAGGAAACGCAGCGCGACCAGATGACGCTCGAAGAAGTTGAGCAACGTCTGACCGACCGCATGGAAGCCGCGTTCGATCGGGTTTACGAGCGATCTCAGCGGACGCGATCCACGATGCGCCATGCGGCGATGGATATCGCCGTCAGCCGGGTCGTCGACGGCATCCTCGCCCGCGGACTTCTGCCGTAGTGCGTTCCATCGGCGGCTATTGACTGTCGGATAAGTAGTCGTCCCTGAAAAAGTCGGTCCTGGCGATTTTGTGATTGGCGGGGGTGGA
>CAYMQL010000297.1:0-4237 GCA_964392255.1 uncultured Planctomycetaceae bacterium
GTCACCGCCTGCGCCAGCGCCACGAATGCCATCGGCGATTCTTACAAAATGATTCGCGACGGCGACGTGGACGTTGTCATTACCGGCGGCAGCGAGGCCGCGGTGACGCACATCGGCCTAAGCGCCTTCGCGGCCATGCGGGCGCTTTCCGAGCGCAACGACGATCCGAAACGCGCCAGCCGCCCCTTCGACCGCGACCGCGACGGTTTTGTGCTGGGCGAAGGGGCGGGCATTCTGGTCTTGGAAGAGTTTGAACGCGCCAAGGCCCGCGGCGCTCATATCTACGGCGAAGTGTACGGCTACGGCGTCAGTTGCGACGGAAGCCACATCACGGCCCCCGACAAGGACGGCGTCGGCGCCGCTTACGCGATGGCGCAAGCAATCGCCCATGCGGAGATTGATCCGAGCGAGATCGGGTACATCAACGCCCACGGCACCAGCACGCCCTTGGGCGACGCCGCCGAAACAGTGGCCATCAAAAACGTTTTCGGCGAACATGCACGGCGCGTGAGCGTTTCGAGCACCAAGAGCCAGTTGGGTCATCTGCTCGGGGCCAGCGGCGGCGTGGAGCTGATTTTCTGTTTGCTGGCGATTCGCGATGGTTTGATCCCGCCGACGATCAATCTCGATACGCCCGACCCGGAGTGCGATCTGGACTATACGCCCAACCAGGCCCGACAGCGCGCCGTCTCCGTGGCCATGTCCAACAGCTTCGGCTTCGGCGGCCACAACGGGTCGCTTGTCGTGGGCCGGCTGCGCAACGCCTAGCCTGGCGGCTATTCTCCGAATGCGATTCGGGCGACTCGCGGCCGCACGAGCCGCTCAAAATCTTTGTAGGCCAGCCGGATCAATTCGGTGTGCGAGCCGGCATTGAACACGATCTCCTCGTCGTCGGTCAGCAGCCTGGAAACGTAGACCTCCATGCCGTAGAGGTTGCCGAACGGGGGCATTGCGCCGACTTCGCAGCCGGGGAACATGTCGCGAAAGGCCTGTTCGCTGGCAAGCTGCACGCTTTCCACGCCCGAAGCCTCGCGTAACTGCTCGAAGCCGACCTTGCGCGAGGCCGGCAGCACGGCCATCGCCATCCGGCCGTCGAGCGTGACCATCACGGTCTTGGCCATCTCTTTGCCTCGCACATGGGCCGAGGCCGCGATTTCCTGCGCGGTGAAGGCTGGCGAGTGGTTGATGGCCACGTATTTGACATTTTGGCTGTCGAGAAACTCTTTGAGTCGTTTGACCGGCATGACGCGGCTCCTTAAGTGCGAAAAACAATATCGGCGACAAGAAAGGCACACCAGCGGCAAATGAATCTTAGGATTCCCCACAAGAACCGTCAAGTGCCCCCCACATCGGGTTGATCTTGTGATTCTCTGCCTACAGAGGCTCTCTCGAATCGCTGGCTTTCTGTTTTAACCAGAGTTCCCACATTCAATGTCCCGAATATCGGCCTTGTCTTGCGCGCCGCAAAGGTCCTATACTGCTTCTCCCGCCGGTTTTCTGCGTCCACGGGGAGGCGGACGCGAAAAATACGCTGTCGAATAACGGTTTAAGGAGGAACCGCAATGACCCGCAATTGTTCCGATCGTTCGTCGGACCGCTCGTTCGTTTTCCTTGCAGGCCGCAAGCGGCTGAAGCTTCTGGCGGGCGGCATGGTTGCCGTGGTGCTTTGCGTGGCAATTCGCTATTACTGGGGGGCATCGCCGGCAAGCGCCCAGACGGCCGAGGATCGGCCCGCTCGCGCCGCCCGCTCCGCGCAGAGCAAAGCGGCCGCGTCCGACGATTCTTTCGAGGCCAAGATGCAGGCTTCGGTTCAGGCCGCAAAAGATTCGGGCAAAGCGGTCGTAGCCACGGTGAACAATCAGCGGATCACCCGCGATCAGCTTGCGCGCCAGTGTCGCCGGGTCTATGGCAAAGAAGTGCTCGAAAGCATGCTCAACAAGCAACTGATCGTCGAGGCCTGCCGGCGGCAGGGCGTCGAGGTGACCCGGGCCGAAGTCGACGCTGAAATTCAGCGCATGGCCAAGCGATTCGGCATCCCGCTCGATCAATGGCTGAAACTGTTGAAACAAGAGCGTAACCTTACGCCCGAACAATATGCCGACGACATTATCTGGCCCAATCTTGCGTTGCGCAAGCTGGCCGGCGGCTCGCTTACGATCACGCACGAGGAGATGGTCAAGGAGTTCGAGACCGTCTACGGCGAGGCGATTCGCGCCCGGCTGATCGCCGTCAGCAGTCTGGAGAAGGCCAAGAGTTTGCAGGCTCAGGCAGCCGCCAAGCCCGAGGAGTTCGGCAATCTGGCGAAAGACTACTCGGAAGACGCCCCCAGCGCCAGCGCCAAGGGGATGATCAACCCGATCCGCAAGCACGGCAGCTACAAGGAGATCGAAGAGGCCGTGTTCAACATGCCCGACGGCGCGGTCTCGCCGGTGATCCACGCGGGCGGCCAGTATCTGATTCTCAAGCGCGAGGGCGTATTGCCTGCCCGGCCGGTCAGTTTCGAGCAAGCCGCGCCGAAAATCGAGGAAACGCTGCGCGAGCGCAAGATGCGCGACGTCGCCCCGGAGATTTTTCTGCAACTCCAGAAAGAAACGAAGATCGAGAACGTGTGGAACGATCCGGCCAAGCACAAGCAGATGCCGCAGGTCGCGGCGTTGGTCAATGGCTCGCCCATTTCGATCCAGGAGCTCGACGAGGAGTGCATCGCCCGGCACGGCCTCGAAACGTTGGACGGCATGATCAGCCGCGCGATCGTCGAGCAGGAGTGCCGCCGAAAGAGCGCCGAAGTGACCGAGGCCGATCTCGACGCCGAGATTGCGCAAGCCGCGTTGGCCGGCGTGCGTCCGCGCTCCGACGGCTCGCCCGACGTCGAGGCCTGGTTGAAATTGGTCGCCGAGAAGCAGTCGATTTCAGCGGAAGTCTATCGCAACGACGTCGCGTGGTTTGCGGCGGCGCTGAAGAAGCTGGTCGGCGACGAAATCCGCATTTCGGACGAGGACCTGCACAAAGGCTACGAGGCGAACTTCGGTCCGCGCGTCCGCTGTCTGGCGATTGTGCTGAGCAACCAGCGCATTGCCCAACAGGTGTTCGAGATGGCCCGAAACAACAACACGCCCGAGTATTTCGGCGAGTTGGCGGCGCAATACTCGGTCGAGCCCGGCAGCCAGGCGATGCACGGCGAAGTGCCGCCGATCAAACGCCACGGCGGCCAGCCGCAACTCGAAGAAGAGGCGTTTTCGCTCAAGCCCGGCGAGCTTTCGGGCGTCATCCAGGTGGGCGACAAGTTCGTCATCCTGCGTTGCGAAGGCTATACCGACCCGGCGAAGGTGAGTTTCGAGCGCGTCCGAGACGACATCTATGAGGACCTTCGCGAAAAGAAGCTGCGTATGGCGATGGCCGAACGATTCGAGGAGCTGGAAGGAGCGGCCACGGTCGACAACTATCTGGCCGGCACCAGCCGCGCGCCGAAGCAAGGCGGCGTGGCGACGGCCCCTAAAGCGCCCGCGTTGCGTCAAGTGCCCGGCCGATAACTCCCGCGCCATCGCAATCGCCGCCCGCTTCCGGCGGCTATTCGGCGTAGTGAATTGCCAGCCAGATCGTCGTTTCCGAAGCCGTGGTCGATGCCACGCGATGCCGCCGATGGGCCGGGATGTTCAAATACGAGCCCGGCCCAAGCCGCACCGGCGCCGCCTCGCCCTCGAATTGAATCTCCGCGCCGCCTTGCAGCAGTAGCACCCACTCGTGCTCGTCTTGATCGTACCAGAAGCCCTCGGGCGAGCGGTGCCCTTGCGAGACGATCCGCTCGATGCGCAGGTTTTTGGCCTGGTGAAGCGTCGTGAACCATTCCGCAGGCAGTTCGTTTGGAATGTTTTGAAACAGGCTGGCGGCCGTCACCGGTTGTATGCCCTCTGCATTATTTCTCGTCGCCTAAGTTGAGCGAGCCTTCGCAAGCGAACGCTCAACGCAATATTGCCTTCCAAAGCACGCCCGGCAGGATTCGAACCTGCAACCAACGGATTAGAAATCCGTTGCTCTATCCCTTGAGCTACGGGCGCTTGCGATAGTTCGGCCTTGGCATTTACGGGTGGCCGACGGACTCGTTGCTCGGCCTAAAAAGCGGCGAAAGACGACTGCACCTTTCGCCGCCCAATGCTTTCGCCCCGATGCTCATTGTAATCGAACCAGCCGGGCTCGAAAAGCTGTTTGTTCGCCGGCGACTGTTCATTGCTGCCCGGTT
>CAYMQL010000298.1:0-4231 GCA_964392255.1 uncultured Planctomycetaceae bacterium
CCATCCGAAACCAACAGGAGTTGGAGTGGCTTCAAAGCCGCTTCGGGATCTATCCCCAACTGTGGATCGGAGGATTCCGAAACGCAAAGCGGCAGGGGGCCTGGATGTGGATTGCGGGCGACCGCGCTAAATTCACCAACTGGGACAAAGAGCAGCCGCCCAAGGGCACGGATTTGTGCTTCGCTGTGCTGACAACGGCTACGGGAAAATGGCAAACGGCAAAATCGCTTGCCCAAAGCTATCCGGGCATCATCGAGGTCGCCGCGAAGCCGAAGCCGGAGCGAGACTGACAAGGAGAACCGGCTGGGGGTGTCGCTTCTTTGTCCAGAATGCCCCTCGCATCCTTGCTGTCTCCTGTCGAATCAGTCCTTCCATTTCCACCACTGGAGCCGGTCGGCGCGGGGATTCGGCGTCGAGGCGTAGTACGTCGCACAACGAAACACATAGAGCAGGCACCGATCCAGCTTGCACCCGGTTTTCCGGCAAAGACTACGGTAAAGCTCTTCGGGGTCTTTGCCTCGCAGGTCGGCAACGCGGCGAATGCCAATCGTCTGGAGGTGGCCGGCGATGTTCGGGCCGACGCCCGGTATCTGTTGCAGGTCGGAATCGGCGGGCTTCATGGAACGTCCTCACAACGCCAGTTGCAACAGGGGCGCTTTTGTTTTACCGCAGGGGCCAGTATACTGAAGCGTTCTCGTTACGGCTAGCAGCACCCGCGGAGGATGCCTGTTTCTGCGGTTTTCGGTCCCTGTTCGAGGATCGCAATAACCACGACCGCCTCCGACCGGCGATCCATTTTTTTCCAACATGAGGTGATCCATGACTCGCAAACATCGCAGAGTTGTCGTGTGGACGCTGATTGCGGCGATGACGTACGCGCCGTCGATCGTTTATGCTCAGATGCCGAGCGCTAAACTGGCCGCCCGCCCGGCCAAACCGAAAATCGATCTGGGCTACGTGACGCCGGAAACGGCGGCCGTCGTGGTCGCGTATCCGCGGCACGTTCTGACCGCGCCCGGCATGGAAATGCTGCCGACCGAGGTAATGACGGCGGCGGGCCTGATAGAATTGGGCATCGATCCGTTGGCCATCGAACAGATTATGGTCGTTGCCGAGCCGCCGGTGGGCGGGCCGCCGGGCGTGGCGGTTGTGGCGCGCATGGCCGAGCCGGTGCCGCAAGGAAAAATCCTCGGTCCGCTTTGGGACCAAACGACCGAAGGCGAACTCGGCGGCCAGAGCTATCGCCGGGCCGCCAACCCGATGGGCTTCAGCATCTTTCAGCCCGACGACCGGACGCTGATCGTCGGCATGGACCCGTTTATCGCAAAACTGCTGGCCAACCACGCTAGCCCCACCGAAGGACGCATGAGCAAGGTGCTCGGCCGCATGGTCGTGCCGCCCGACGCGATGGCGATCCTCTTGGTCGAGCCGATTCGTCCGTTGATCTCGATGCCGCTGGCGATGGCGCCGCTGCCGGCGGAACTTGCGGACCTCAAAAAGCTGCCCGAGCTAACGAATTCCTTGGGCGCCAAGGTGAACCTGACCGGCCCCGGGCTGATGCAGGTTTCACTCAAGGCCAACGATGAGGCCGCCGCACGGCAGATCGAACAGATTCTCAACAAGTCGCTCACCGCGGCAGGTCAGATGGCCCGGGCAAATATGGCCCAGCAGGAGGCCAGCGAAGACCCGATCGAACAGGCAATGGCCCAGTATGCCATGCGAATGAACGACCGGATGATACAGGCGCTTCGCCCGGTCCGAAGGGGATCGACGCTGACGTTGGAGCCGCCCGTCAAAGAGAATCTACAAATGACCTCGGTGGCTGTGATCGGGGTTCTGGTCGCATTGCTGCTGCCGGCGGTTCAGGCGGCTCGCGAGGCCGCCCGGCGGGCACAGTCGAACAACAGTCTGAAGCAGCTTCTGCTAGCGATGCTTAATCACGAGCAGGCACGCGGCCGGTTCCCGGCCCGGGCGAATTTCGACCAGGAGGGCAAGCCCCTGCTGAGTTGGCGGGTACACATCCTGCCGTTCATCGAGCAAGAGGCGTTGTACAAACAGTTCCATCTCGACGAGCCGTGGGACAGCGAGCACAACCGGGCGTTGATCCCAATGATGCCCCAGGTCTATCAGAATCCCAGTGCGCCGTCGCAGCCGGGCATGGCCCATTATCTGGCCGTTTGCGGCGAAGGGCTTGCGTTCGACGGAACCGAGGGCCGGACCATCGCCGACTTCCGCGACGGCACGGCCAATACGATTTTGGTGGTCGAAGTCGATCCCGATCGGGCGGTCGTCTGGACCAAGCCGGACGACTGGCAATCCGACGCCGAAAATCCGATGGCCGGCTTGGGCGCTGCACATCCGGGTGGATTCAACGCGGGTTTCTGCGACGGCTCGGTCCGCATGTTGCCGAAAACGCTCGACGCCGGCGTGTTTCGCGCCTTGTTGACGATCGCCGGCGGCGAAAACGTCGACGACAGCCAGATACGCTGAACGCCTTGGAAAAAGAGGCCGAAAAACAACGCGGCCCCTTCCGCTGGGAGTACGGAAGAGGCCGTCGGTTGTGCAAATTCTTGGGCCGTGAAGGGGACCCAGCGAACGGTTACGGGTCGGGTTACGGCGTTACGTAGTACTCAGAGTTGTTCGCGTAGAAGCCGCCGGTGGTTTCGTCGTACTGCCAGGCCGCGCCGCCGGCGACGATGCCCGTGGGCTCTTTTCCGGCTTGTGCCACCGCGACCAGCGTGTTGTTGCCGGTGAACGGGTTGTCGGGCACCTGGCTCTGAATGTACGGCCCGTAGATCAAGTCCGAGCCGGTCGTGGCGCCCGAGGCGTTGGTCTTTTTGGTCATCTGGTCGGTGAAATTGGCCAGCGTCGGGGCGGTGCCGCCGTGGTGAATCTTGTACATTTCGATCTGCGACCGGATCGTGTGCAGATTGAATTGCACCGAGCTGGTCTTGGCGTCGGTGGCCGACGTCGAAAACTGGGGTATGATCGTGGCGGCCAAGACCGCCATGATGATAACGACAATGAGCACTTCGATCAGGGTAAATGCAGTTCGGCGACGTTGCGAACCCATGAGAGCCAACTCCTTAAAAGTGAACAAAAACAATTAGGTCTTTTTGGGGCGCAGTCTGCGACGTCTGCAAAGTCGGTGCGCTTATTATCTTCTAGGTCGTAGATTTCGGGTGGTCAAGCAATCCCGCTGTGGATTCCCGTATCGTCCGGGCCAAGATTTTGTTTAACGGCCGTTGCAACCGCACGCGACCGGCACAAACGGCGCAACTGGATCAAGCGGCAGGGTCGAAAGCCGTCGGGCGAATTGCCCCCGTAGGGTGAGAATTTGAGTGTCCGAGGGCTGGAATAACGGCTGTTTTTTGCAGATTTCATCTTATTGGCATAAGTCTCCCAAATGCCGCCGGAGCCGTCAGCATCCGAACCGTTTCAGAATTTCTAAAGGCCCAAGTCATCCCATATCAAGCAAACGACGCAACTTGCCGATAGTTAGTGGTGTAGGGCCGCTGTATGCGCATTATGCGTCGTCTACGGCCTGAGTGCCATATAAGAAAATGGCGCAAAGCGGGCAGGCGAGTTAATGTACGCGAGGTTGACGGTCCGAAGAGACAATGGGCGGATTTCGCCGAGAGACCAAGCCCTACCCGGTTTTTGTGATGCTCGAAGGAGGCATGCAATGAAAAGGCTTTTGGGAATTCCATTGATGGCGGTGGTTCTGCTGGCCCTTGCGGCAAGCACGGCCAGCGCCTGCTATTGCGGCGCCGCACGGTTCCGATGCGGCCAACGCGCTTGCTGCTGCCCGGCCGAGTATGCGACCTGCCAGCAGCAGTGCTGCACCGTGATGAAGACCTGCAAACAGGTTGTGTACGAGAAGCGGCAGTACACCTGCTACAAGACCTGCTACGAGCGGGTTCGCGAGCAGAAGACGATCAACTGCGTGAAGTACGTTCCGCAAACGTGCTATCGCGAGTGCACCTACACGGTCTGCAAGCCGGTGTGGGAAACTCGCACGAAGGACATCTGCTACACGGTCTGCAAGCCGGTGTGGGAGACTCGCACGAAGGATATCTGCTACACGGTCTGCAAGCCGGTGTGGGAGACCCGCGTGAAAGAGATTCCCTACACGGTGTGCAAGCCGGTGTGGGAGACGAAGAGCAAAGAGGTTTGCTACACGGTCTGCAAGCCGGTGTGGGAAACTCGCACGAAGGACATCTGCTACACG
>CAYMQL010000299.1:0-4223 GCA_964392255.1 uncultured Planctomycetaceae bacterium
AGAGCGTGCCGTCGATATCGACGGTATAGGCCCCGTTCATTCGCAGATTGCCGGCGGGCAGCCACGCGGCCAGCCGGCCGGGCCAACTCTGCAATTGACCTTTCATTTGCAGGCGGATCGGCCACTCGCCGCCTTCGCGCAGGTCGGCGACAGGCTGAGCCAGTTGCAGATCGATTTGATCGGTTGCGGTCTTAACGTTCACCGTTGCGGCGTCGATGTGCGTGTCGGCCCCGAGATTGGTTTGTCCCTTGGCCGAGAGCATGACCACCAGATCGTCTTCGCGCCACGCGGGCTTGCCGGCCAGCGCGAGGTTGAAGCTGCGGAGGTGCACTTCGGCGTCGCTACTGAATTGTTGCTGCGGCGAGCGATGCCAGTTGAGGTTTCCCCAACCTTCGCCCGCCAGTTGGACCTCGCCGAGATTGACGAACTGGCCGAGCTGATCGGCCAACTGTTTCAGGTTGAAGCTAAATGAGCCGGCAAATTGATCGGCCGAGCCGTCGGCGTGCATTTTGAGGAAATCGGATTCGCATTTCAGCCCGCCTTGCAGCGATCCGCCGGAGGCCTCGCGCAGATCGAGCGTCAAGGAGAGCGGCTGGGCCCAGGCGATCTGGCGGCCCGCGGCCGTAGCGGCCAGTTCGGACGCCTCGAATCGCCCTTGCCATGACATTCCCTGTTGTTCCGCCCGACTGCTCAGCGCAAGCTGCACCTGACCGGAGCGAATCTCGACTTGTTGGCGCAGCCGGAGCGTGGCGGGCAGCAGCCGCGCGAGCCGAGCCAGATCGATCCGGCCGTTGAGTTCGTGCCGCTGACGCAAAAGGGCATCGAGCGAGAAGCCGTCCTTCGCATCTTGTTGTACCGTGCTGGCCAGCGACGCGCTGCCGACGTCGCAATCGACCGACGCCTTTTGGATTTCTACGCGATCGGCCTGCCACGAGGCCTGGCACTCGGCGTGCAGCCGTTCGAGATGAACGACGTCGCTTTGCAGCGAGGGCGAGGCGAGCGAAAACGCCTCGGTGGTCAGATCGGCTTGCACGCGGTTCGCATTGGCCGGACCGCCCCAGGCCGCTCGCAACTCGGACCAGAGCCGGCCGTCGCAGGTCGTGCCGGGGGCGAATCGCGAGGCCACGGCGCGGAACATGCCCAGCGGCAGGGCCGCGACGCTAAGCGAGGCTTCGTTGCCCGCGGCGGCCATTTTCAACGCGGCGCTGAGCTTGCCGGGACGCCGGGCGTCGGGCAGGTCGGCCGCAAGTGCGCCGCCGACGGGGCCATCAGCCGCTTCGGACATGGCAAAGCTGGCCGAGATTGGTTGCACTAGCCAGCTTTGTCCGGTCCGCTGATCGGTCACGGCGAGGCTGCCCTCGATGATTTCGACCGCGACCCCGATTCGGAGCGACGATTTCGGTCCGGCCTGCTTCGGATCCTTCGTCGCGAGATACTTCGCCGCGAGGTCTTCCAGATTGCTGCCGTCGTCGCGGAGCACAATCGAGAGTTTCGGGCGTTCCAGGCGGAATCGGCCGAGATTTTTGTAGTTCCAAAGCAAACTGGCCAGCGACCGATCGCTGCTGGCCGCCGGCAACGCAAGCACCTCTTTGCCGGCCGCATCCTTGACGGTCAGACCTTTCAAGGCAATCGGCGAAAACCAACCGACCGAAAGCGACCCGACGGTCACGCTGCCGTTCAGTTCGGCGGATGCTTGTTTTAGTCCCCAATGCAGCAGCGGCGTATGCGCGACAATGGCCGGCAAGAGCCAAATCGCAACCGCCAACAGCACGAGCAACAGCAACAAACGCGGAAAACGCCGCCGACGTTTCGGGGCCGGGCCGGGCCGATTGCCGCGGTCGTCGCTCAGATCCGTAGCCATGATCCGCCTCCTGAACAGAATTCGGGGGTGCGGGATTGTAGTCGTCCGGGCCGACCAGCACCAGACCGAAATCCCCCAATTTGGCTGTTAAAATGGGCGGCCTGTCGGCTGTGTGTGCCGTGCTGCGGGCACAGGGGTTGCGGGTCCGAAAAAATTGTGTATCACAAGGTGGAGATCAATCGCCCCGCAATCCCATGGATGACAACGTCATGGCCGGATAGCGCATCCTGCCATGTCCGTCGTCCAGTGATGCACTTGCAGAAGTGCAAGCCGGGCTCTATGATGTGTACATATGTAGACATAAAATAGCTTAGTCTGTCGGAGACGGAACGATGAGCTTGGCGCCAAACAACGTCTACCAAGGTGATTGCATCGAGCGGCTTGCGGAGATCGAGCCCGGCAGCGTCGATATGGCGTTTGCCGATCCGCCGTTCAACATCGGCTACGCCTACG
The DNA here is from genome assembly GCA_964392255.1 of uncultured Planctomycetaceae bacterium. Taxonomy (GTDB): domain Bacteria; phylum Planctomycetota; class Planctomycetia; order Pirellulales; family Thermoguttaceae; genus CAYMQL01. Next base: position 2,315 of record CAYMQL010000299.1, read on the forward strand.
ACGTTTACCACGACCAACGCGATTCGAAGGATTACTTGGATTGGACTCGGAAATGGATGGCCGGGGTGCATCGGGCACTCAAGGCCGACGGCACGTTCTGGCTGGCCATCGGCGACGAGTTTGCCGCCGAGTTGAAGCTGATCGCCCAGAACGACCTGGGGTTCTGTTGCCGGAGTTGGGTCATCTGGTACTACACGTTCGGCGTGAACTGCAAGTACGGCTTCAGCCGATCGCACACGCACCTGTTTCATTTTGTGAAGGACCCGAAAAAGTTCACGTTTAATGCCGACGATCCGACGATTCGTGTTCCTTCGGCGCGGCAGTTGGTGTATGCCGATGGGCGAGCCAATCCCAGAGGGCGGCTGCCCGACAATACGTGGATTCTGCGCCCGCAGGATGCCCCCGACAGTTTTACGCCGGATCACGACACCTGGTATTTTGCCCGCGTAGCGGGGACGTTCAAAGAGCGCGAGGGTTTTCACGGATGCCAGATGCCCGAGCAACTGCTGGGGCGGATTATCCGCTGCTCGTCTAGTCCGGGCGAGACGGTGCTCGATCCGTTCGGCGGCAGCGGCACCACGCTGGTCGTGGCGAAAAAACTGGGGCGCAAGTGGATCGGGTTTGAATTATCGAAGGACTATGTGGAGCGAATAGGAGAGCGGCTGCACGCCGCTCGCATAGGAAGCGAGTTGGACGGGGCCGCCGACCCTTTGACCAGCGCTCCGCCAACGCATGCGGGCAAAATCCGGCGAAGCGATGCGCCGCCGGGCCCGAAGCGACGAAAGGCGATCTTTCAGAAATAGAGAAGCATCCGCTTTTTTTTCGTATCTGACTTTGCGCCATGCACCGTTCTTCCGCCGCGTTTCCGAAGACATTTCGCGTTCGGCAGACGTTCGACGCGACGTGCGTTGAAGACGTCCCGGCGGAGGTGCATGCGCAGCTTGCGCGGCTCGATTTGGGCAAGAAGGCGCGGCCGGGGCAAAGCGCGGCGATTACGGCCGGAAGCCGCGGCATCGCCAATATCGCCGCCGTCCTCCGGGCGATCGTCGAGCATCTGAAAGGCCTCGGCCTGAAGCCGTTTGTTGTGCCCGCCATGGGCAGCCACGGCGGCGGAACCGCCGAAGGCCAGCGGCAGCTCATCGCGTCGTACGGCATCACCGAGTCGTCGGTCGGCTGCCCGATCCGCGCCGGCATGGAAACGGTCGTGGTCGGCCGTGCCGCCGAAGGTTACCCTATTCATTTCGATCGGATGGCCTTCGAGGCCGACCATGTTTTGGTCTGCAACCGCGTGAAGCCGCACACCGGTTTCTGCGGCCCGATCGAGAGCGGGCTTCTGAAGATGCTTCTGATCGGACTGGGCAACTGCGAAGGGGCGAAGGTCTATCACCGCGCGATTCAAGATTATAGTTTCGAGCAAATCATCCGCGGCGCGGTCGGCGAAGTGTTTCGCCGCTGCCGCATTCTGGCCGGCGTGGCCATCGTGGAAAACGCCTACGACCAGACGGCGCGGATCGAGGCCGTGCGGCCCGAGGAATTCGAACTGCGCGAAAAGGAGTTGCTCGCGCTGGCCAAGCAATGGCTGCCGCGGCTGCCGTTCCGGCACGTCGACGTGTTGCTGATCGACCGCATCGGCAAAGACATCAGCGGCACCGGGCTCGATCCGAACGCGGTGGGCCGGAAGTTCAACGACCACAAAGCCCTGGAAGACGAATGGCCCAAGGTGCGGCGGATCGCCCTGCGCAGTCTTACCGAAGCGACGCACGGCAACGCCATCGGGCTGGGCATGGCCGAGTTCTGCCTAGGCCGGCTGCTGCGGCAGACCGACTTCGACGCCACGCGGCTGAACGCTTTGGTGGCTGGACACATCGCCGCGGCGATGGCGCCGTTGGACTATGAAACCGACCGCGAA
>CAYMQL010000300.1:0-4211 GCA_964392255.1 uncultured Planctomycetaceae bacterium
ATCGAGTCATGCTATAATGGGAGTAGTGCCGTTCGGCGCGCGCCGATACGGTTTCCGACTGCAAAACTGCGTCCATCGATGACTTCAAATCCGCAATCTCCTGTATCGAGCGACATGCCCGCCGCGGCCGATGGGCCTGCGGCGCTGCGCGTGGCGATGGCTCAGATTGCCCCCGTGCTGGGCGACGTGCAACGCAACCTTGCAACGCACCTGGAGCAAATCGAAACCGCCCGGCGACAACATGCCGATCTGATCGTCTTTCCCGAGCTTTCGCTGACGGGCTATTTTCTGCGCGACATGGTTCCGGACCTGGCCATTTCGGCCGACGGGCCGGAGGTTCGCCAGTTGATCGACGCCGCCGGCCCGATGTCGCTGGTGGTCGGGCTGGTCGAAGAATCGCCGCGGCACCGGTTCTACAATTCGGCGCTCTGGGCCGAAGGCGGCCGCGTGGTCCATGTCCATCGCAAAGTCTACCTGCCCACCTACGGCCTGTTCGACGAGCAGCGATATTTTGCCGCCGGCGAGCGGCTGTTGGCCTTCGACACGGCGCGTTTCGGTCGGGTCGGCATTTTGATCTGCGAAGATTTTTGGCACCTCTCGGCCGCGGCCATCATGCAGGCCGAAGAGGTCGACCTGCTGGTCTGCACCGCCAATTCGCCCGCCCGGGGCATCGAGGCACAAAAAATCCGCACGGCCGAAACCTACGAGCAAATCGCCGCAACATTCGCCCAACTGCTCGGCGCGGCGGTCGTCGTGGTCAATCGCGTGGGCTTCGAGGACGGCCTCTGTTTCTGGGGCGGCAGCCTGGCCGTCGGGCCCGACGGCCGCACGGTCGCCCAGGCCCCCATGCTCGATCCCGCCTTGACCATCGCCGCGTTCGATCGGGCCGAGCTTCGCCGGCAGCGATTGATTACGCCGCTTGCCCGCGACGAACGGCTGCTGCTTTCGATCGAAGAATTCAACCGCATCAAACGCCGCCGCTATGAGCCGTGAACTGGCCGACGCCTACCTGAAGATCAATCCCGAACTGACGGCGGAAATTCTCTGCCGGTTCGTCGCCGCCGAAATTCGCCGCGCGGGTTTCGGGCGGGCCGTGGTCGGGCTGTCCGGCGGCATCGATTCGAGCGTCGTCGTTTCGCTGTGCGCCCGGGCGCTCGGACCGCAAAACGTCCTGGCCGTCACCATGCCCTACAAAACATCGAGCGAGGCCACGCGGCGCGACAGCCAGGCGGTGATCGACCAGTTGGGCGTCCAAACGCTCGACGTGCCGATTACCGACGCGATCGACGCCTATTTCGCCCGATTTCCCGAAGCCCCGCAACTGCGCCGCGCCAACAAGTGCGCCCGCGAGCGCATGACCGTACTCTACGACCAAAGCGCGGCGTTCGAGGCCCTGGTCGCCGGCACGAGCAACAAAAGCGAGCTGCTGTTGGGCTACGGCACGCAGTTCGGCGACATGGCCTCGGCCATTAATCCGATCGGCGACCTCTACAAAACGCAACTTTACTGTCTGGCCGCGCATCTAGGCGTGCCCGAGCAGATTCTGCACAAGCAGCCGACCGGCGACCTATGGGTCGGCCAGACCGACGAGGGCGAACTCGGCTTCAGCTACGCCGAAGTCGACCGGCTGCTGGTGCTTTTGGTCGATCGCCGCTGGCGCCGGGCCGAATTGCTCAAGGCCGGATTCGACTCCGAGTTCGTCGATCGCGTGGCGACCCTGATCCGCCGCAACCACTACAAGCGCCGGATGCCGGTCATTGCCAAGCTCTCGCAGCGGACGATGGACCGCGATTTCCGCTACGCCCGCGATTGGGGAACCTGATCGACCGATGGACCGACCGCACGAGAACCGCAACGGGCGCTACGCCGCCTATGGCGTCGCCGCCTACGGCCTGTGGGGATTGATCCCGCTGTATTTCAAAACGGTGGCCGAGGTTTCGCCGCTCGAAATTCTGGCCCATCGCGCCGTTTGGTCCTTCCTGGTGCTGGCGATGGTCGTCCGCCTGGAAGGCCGTTCCGACGAGGTGCGGCGGAATCTTTGCAACCTGAAACTCCTGCTCGTACTGGCCCTGAGCGCCTCGCTGATCGCCGGCAACTGGCTGACTTTCATCTACGCCGTGTGGTCCAATCAGGTGCTTCAATCGAGCCTGGGCTATTTCATCAGCCCGCTGGTCAATGTGTTGTTGGGCATGCTGTTTCTGCGCGAGCGGCTGCGCCCTTGGCAAACGTTGGCGATTGTTTTGGCCGCGGCGGGCTTTGTCATCCTCGCCGGCGTGGTCGGCGAGTTGCCGTGGATCGCGCTAATGCTCGCCCTGACGGCAGGGTTCCACCTGCTGCTGCGAAAAGTCATGCCGGTCGACGGATTGATCAGTCTGGCGATGGAGACGGTCGTGATGGCGCCGTTTGCGCTCGCGTATCTCGGCTATCTAGGCGCAACCGAACAGCTCACCGGCGATTCGCCGCGGCTGCTGGGCTTGTTGATGCTCAGCGGGCCGGTCACTAGCGTGCCTTTTCTGTTCTTCGGGGCGGCGGCCCGGCGGCTGCGGCTTGCCACGATGGGCATCCTGCAATACCTGACCCCGACGCTGCACTTCACGCTCGCCGTGCTGGTCTTCAAGGAGACGTTCACAACCGCCCAGCTCCTGAGCTTTGCGTGCGTCTGGACGGCCGTGGCCATCTACGCGGCCGACGCCTATCGCGGGCTGCGCCAGGTGCAGCCCGATGCCGATCGCGACCTGGTCCAAGGTTAACGGTTTGATCGCAAATACCGTTCAACGAATTGCCTTGGCGTAAGAACTGCAACGCCTCCGAATCCCGAGGTCTCCAGCAGCGCCTTGTCGCCGCTGACCACGACGGCAGCGCCGCCCGCGATGGCACAGGCAAGAAACTTGTCGTCGTCCGCGTCGCGGCAAACTTGATGCTCAAGACCGCACACGTTGATCATCATGGCGCTCTCGAGCAGAGTGCCCATAAATCGTTCGTAGTCCATATCCAATCGCGTTTGCAGAAACTCCGAGCCGACGCGACGATACTCTTCCAGAATAATGGGCGAAAGGACAAGTTGAAGGTCGCTCGTTGCGCAAGCCGACAGGATTTCATGCGGCGGCCCACGAAAGAACGCGCCCGACACGAACACATTGGTGTCGACGACGATCTTCACGAATTCCCCCGCACACGGGCAATCGCCTTGGCGATGTCTTTCTTCGTGAGTCCTGCCGCGCGAGCCTTGCGCTGGAGTTTTCTGTGCAGAACCGTGAATTCTTCGTTTACTGGCGGCAAGAGCTTTTTGAGCATCACGGCGTCGCCCTGTGAAATAACGACGAATTGTGTTCCCGCTTCAAGACCCATTTCATTTCGGACCGTTTCCGGGATGACCACTTGCCCTCGCGAGGACATTGTGGTTGTGGCAAGCGTCGACATGATGGCATCCTCCTCGAGTTGTCTTACCAGTAAGATTATACGTGATTGTACGGTGCAAAGCAAGCGCGGCGGACATGGAGGCGACATCCGTCAAATTCCGAGGGGACTTGCGTAGGATCCGGCGGCGGCTTATGATGAATGCGGTTTGCGCGTTTCCTGCCTTCCCGCCCACCCGCCTTGGGAATCCAAACCAATGGGCTCTGTTCTTTCCCGGCAAAGTCTCTGTGCAACAATTCCAATCCCCACGATTCAGGAGGTTTCTTCGATGCAATGGAAGATGCTGATTCGGACTGCGTGTGCGGCATTGCTCTTGATCGTCGCGGCCTCGGCCGCTTGTGCGGAAGAACCGGCCAAGCCGATCCGCGCCGGCATCATCGGGCTCGACACCTCCCACGCCGTCGAGTTCACCAAGACGCTGAACAATCCGAATGTCTCCGACGATTTGGCCGGCGTGCGGATCGTCGCGGCCTATCCCGGCGGAAGCCCCGACGTCGCCTCCAGCCGCGACCGCATCGAAGGTTTTACCAATCAACTACGCGGCATGGGCGTCGAAATCGTCGACTCGATCGACGAGCTGTTGAAGCGGGTAGATGTTGTGCTATTAGAGAGCGTCGACGGACGGACGCACCTCGCCCAAGCCCGGCCGGTGATCGCCGCCGGCAAGCCGCTGTTCATCGACAAACCGATGGCCGCGTCGCTGGCCGATGCGATCGAAATATTCCGCTTGGCGAAAGAAAAAGGCGTGCCGTGCTTCTCGTCGTCGTCGCTGCGATTCGGCAAGGCGTTTCAGG
>CAYMQL010000301.1:0-4203 GCA_964392255.1 uncultured Planctomycetaceae bacterium
TTCCTACCAGTCCAAGGGCTGCCCTTCAATGTGCGCATAAATACAGACGTTATCATGAGGCACGTTAGAAACGGGTTGACGTTACGAGCTACCGCTTGCCCCGAGCACGCTTGAAGGCAGCTTCAATCCGTTCGACCGTCCGCTCGTTAGGTCGATGCTTGCCGGATTCCAAACGCGAGAGCGTTTCCTGACGGATACCAGCCAACTTGGCCAACTGGGTTTGGGTTAGACCGAGTTCGCGGCGCTCTTGGATAATCTCGCGGGCGATGGATACCCGAATGCAAGCACGAGCTTCCCGTGTGCCATCGGGAAACTTCGGCGGCAGTGGCGGCAAGGTCGCAGCCAACTCAGCCTCGTATTCGGCCTCGGGGATCAGCACGAACCGCTCGCCTTTGATCTCGATAGTGGCCTTAGTCATAGAAGTTGTCCCTGTGTCCAATGTGTTCGATAATGATGTCTTCGCCTGCCAGGCGGAACTGCACCCGAAAATCTCCGGTTCGTAGTCGGTAGTGGCCCGCGAGTTTTCCTCGCAACGGCTTGGCTCCGCTGACGGCTGGCCATTTTTCGAGGCGGTCCAGAAGCCCATTCACCCGGCATCGGATCGACTTCGGCAGGCCGTACAGTTCTTTCTCTGCCAGCGATGTGAAACGGATCATGCCTCTATTATGACGCGATATGACAATATGTCAAGCACAAATATGACAAACAACGAACCCGAAAGATTCCTGCCCTTGAATCGTCAGACGGCGGAAATTCTGAACGTCAGCATCTATAGTGGGAGTATACGGTATCGATCATCTTTGTGTCCTTGTGGCCGACCAGAGACGCTACGATATGCGAATCCACGCCCGCCCGAAGTTTCCGGATGACGAAGCTGTGCCGGAGGTCGTATTGTCGAAATCGTTTGGCATACTGTTTGGCTTCTTTCGCGATGAGCTTTCGTCGGGCCTCCGCGCGAACTTCCGAAGTCTTCTTGGGCGTCTTCTTTCCGGTGGCTCGATTCAACCTCATCTTCGGTAGCTTGGCGGCAAGGGCGTCGATTTCATGCTCGCTAATGGTTGAGGCGATTCCTCGCCGCGCCATTTCCTGAAGGCCGATGGCAACTTGAATGTGGTCGAATCGGATCTTTACCGAAAACCCGGTCCAGGGCTTGCCCTTGTTGTTTCGAAACAACAGGCCGATTGGATGCTCTTCTGCGAGGCGGCGGAGGATTTCCAAGCTGCGGTCGGTCGGGAAGTAGATGGCCCGCGTCCGTCCACCCTTTGCCTCATCTCCGGGGATGACCGCCCGCTGCATGTCCAGTTGGAGATGTCGAGCTTCCAGTTGTTTGGTTTCCTGTGGCCGGCTCCCCGAATCATAGGAGACGACCAAGAGGTCGCGGAACGGTGCGTCGCGGACATGCTCCAGGAGGCGGGCGAATTCATCCGGAGTGATGAGGGCCGTTCGGCGTTTGGCCTCCGGCTTTTCCATGCCGCGGATGGGATTCCGCTCTAAACCGCGATTTTTGACTGCCCAATTGAAACCCCTCTGTAGGGCCGTGATTGCATTTCGCTTTGTTGTCGAGTTCCAGCCCTTCTGTGAGTTTAGCCACGTCGTCACGTGCGACGGATTGAGGTCAGCCGCCTCCATGCTGCCGTACTTTTTGACAAACGCTTGGATGAAGTCGCGATAACGCGTGAAGGTCTTCCTTGCCCGGTTCTCCTCGGTCCAAGTCAAGAAGTCGTCAAGGATTGCGGCGACTGCCCCCCATTGGATGGGCTGGCGTATCGCGTCCGGTTTTGCCATAATCCGGTGATACTGGCGGAGTGCCTCAGTACGATCTGGCCCCAAGAGGATCCTTTGTCCCTTGTGGTAGATGCACCAAATCTTACGGGCCTTCCAGTACCAGGGCTTTGCAGGACGCGCCATGATATACGAACGAAACGCGAATTCTGTATCGAAACCGCGTTCGATTCTATATCATGTCGTCGTAAAGTCAATGAGAGGCTGTAGCTCAGTCGGTAGAGCAACGGACTTTTAATCCGTTGGTCGCGGGTTCGAGTCCCGCCGGCCTCACTAAGTCAACCACTGAAAACGGTTGACAAACAGCGTCTAACCCCTTGCTAGACAAGGGGTTTTTTGCTTCTTGGGCACCCGCTCCCTCACCTGCCATTATGACAGGCAATGACACGTTTTGACCCCCAATGCCAAACGCCGTGGGCCAGTTTTTGGGCCAGTGGAACACGAGCGGTGGGAGCGCCGTAAGTGCCGTTGCCATATCGGCTAGATCGGTGTGGGTGTAGTTCTCCATTGTGAGCGCCAGCGTTTTGTGACGGGCCAGTTTCTGCGCGGTTCGTGGGTGTACACCAGCCCTTGCCAAACTGGTGACGAACTGGCCCCGTAAGCTGTGGAAGTCAAACACCCGGTTGGTTTCGTCCCGCTCACACAGAAAGCAGGATTGCTCGCGTTTCGCCTGCTCTTCTGGATTGCCTTCCGCCTCTTTGATCCAAGCTGCCCTAGCCACCGCCAAGTCTCGATAGAGCATCTTCGCGGCCTTCTTGTGCCAGTTGCCCGGCCAAAGCTGGCCCGGCCGCAGCCACGAACGTAACAGAGAAACCAGGTCGGCCCGCAAAGGAACCGTATCGCGTTCCTTGTGCTTAGAGTCCTCGGCCGCCACCGTTACTGTCGGCGGAATACTGTCCAGGTCAAAACTGGCGTCCGTCAGACTGTGCAACTCGCCCGCTCGCAGCCCGGTACTTGCAGCCACGAGGTAGAGTATCACCCGATCCCGCCCGGAAATACCCCGGAATGGCTTGCCCTCCGACGCCGCCTTAACCAATCGGTCGAAGCCATCTGGGGAAATGGCTCGACGCTCCACGCGAACGTCAACGTCAGCATTCAACTCGGTCAGGTGGGCAACAGGATTTTCGGCCGCCCGTTTGTTCTTGACCATCCACCGGGCAAACTGCTTGACGGCTTTGATGTAGTAGTTCGTCGTCTTGATCCCGATGTTATTCTCTGCCCGCTGAGTCGTCAGCCAATTTTCAATTTGCAGTGCGTTCAAGTCGTCGAATACGTCGAACTTGCACCCCTTGCACAGCGCCTTGATGCGACTGATAGTCTGCCCAATATGCTGCGACGATCGGTTCTTAGCTTCCAGGCTTGTGCGAAAATCATCCAGATGTTTCGTCACGGTTGTCTCACGGTGCTGGGCGTATGGATCGGGGCCATCCGCCGCCTTGGCTTCCAGCTTGTTGGCCAGCGTTCGAGTCTTTTCCTTGTTCTTGAATCCACGGACGCGCTGGGGTTTGCCGTCCGCGTCTCGATACTTGATGTAGTAGACGACAGTCTTCCGCTTGACTCGTTGCCCATTCACAGTCGTCCAGTAGCTTCGTCGATAGATGCTTGCCATGCTTCTACTTTACCCTTCTTTGCCAGTATTTGCCAACCATTCTTCGATTTCCGTCCGGTCCCATCGCACTAAACCGCCAACACGACGGGCTTCGGGGATCAGTCCCTTGCCCTCATGCCTCCAGATGGTTCTTTCGGTGCAGCCCAGAAGACTGGCCATCTCGTGAATATCCAACGTCGGAGGTGGTTCTTCTTGTTCGGCCCACCGCAGCAGCCGCCCCAGAAACGCAAGTGCGGTGTGTGGCGTTGTGGTGGTAGGCACGCAATCCAGATCGTGCCCCAACCGGCAGGATGTTCGCTCGGCCTCCGCAACGATTTCTTCGATAACCAGGACCGTGTACATTGGGTCCGCCACTTGCCCGTCTGGTTGGACGTGGCAGGGACCATACAGCACGACGTTTTCCAGGAAGGCGATGTTCTCCTCCAACCAAGAACGGAACTCGCGGATGGTTTTGCAGGTATTCGTCATTGGTGCGATACCTTTGGTGTTCAGGAATCAGCGCGTCAAGAAGGTGCCCTCGCCCGCCCCAATCGCAAGATCGGGGCGGGACGAGAGCGAGCCGCATTACCAGCGCTTGCCAATCGGTTCCAGGTGAACCAATGCGGGCGAGTGCTGGCGAATGGCGAGATACTCCGGGTGCGACAGCTTCCCGTAGTCGAGCGTGCCGTTGGCGTCGAACAGCGCGGCAAGGTGCGGAGCCGTCTCGCGGAGCCGGGTAACGGCCGATGCCAGCGGCATGATCTGGCCGTCAACAGCGGCGAATGGCGCGGGGCCGCCGGCAGTCTGTTCGTCATACGGCTTCAAGATTTCGA
>CAYMQL010000302.1:0-4202 GCA_964392255.1 uncultured Planctomycetaceae bacterium
GAGCGCAGGCAGTTTGCCGGGGATTGGTTTCGGCCGACCCAGAGCATTTTGGAGTCTGCAAAAGACGTCCGAGACCTGGTTTCCGTAGCTATTTGTATGCAAAACCTTTTAGGGAGAGATATCATGAGAAAGTTTGGTTTGCTTCTCGCGGTTGCAACAATCGCGGCCTTCGCAGCGGTATCGAGCCAAGCGGCCTTGACCAGCTTGTACACGTTCGACACGACGCTTGAAAACGCTGTCGCCGCGGCCCCGGACGGCACCTGGGGCGGCAGCGGTTCGGAGACTTACGCCTCCGGCGTAATTGGCAATGCAGTTGTGTACGACAAGACTCAGAGCCAATACGTCGACCCGAGTACGGCGATGGAGCCGTCGGCCGGCGACCTTTGGACGGGATCGGTCACGTTCTGGCTGAAGACCGCAGACATCGGTCAAAGCTTGGCGATCGTCCACGGCCGCGTGCTCGGCAGCACCACCGGCATCTCGATCGGCGACAGCGGAACGCCCGGACGACTGCGAATTTGGATCCGCAGTCAAGAGGGCAAGACGTTCATGTATTGGATGCCGGCGGGCGGCAACGCCTTGTACGACGACCAGTGGCATCAACTGAGCTACGCTTGGGACATCACGGCGGGCACCGCCGCGATCTATGTGGACGGCGTTGCTCAGACAGGGTCGTTCTATCAAAAGCAAATCGTTGAAGGCACCCACACTTTCAACGATTACCAACAGTGTTCGATCGGCGCAAGCAACGAGATCAACTCGGAGCTGGGTGTGCGGACCAAGTTCTTCACCGGTTCGCTGGACGACGTGGCGGCGTGGGGCGACGAGCTCACCGCCGGCGAGGCTGCGGCCTTGTTCAATATGGCCGACGGCGAAGGCCTGAACTACGGCGCCCTGGATGCCGACGTGTTGTTTGACGTGGCCGAGACCGGCGCCGCCCAGCTAACGAACGACGGGTTGCTCTGGTCGCAAGTCACCGGTTTGACCGGCTCGGCCGGCAGCGTAACGCTGTCCGGCACGACTTGGACCGTGCAGCTCGACAACGGCATCGGCGTGCAAGCGGTGATCCCCGAGCCGGGCACCCTGGCCATGTTGGTCGCCGGCCTGATGGGCCTTGCGGCTTACGCCTGGCGTAAGCGGAAGTAACGCGGCCTCAGCGGGAGTAATCCCAAAGACTGTCAACGGATGGCGGCGCGATCCTGGATCGCGCCGCCATTTTTTTTACGGCCGTCCGTCATGGGCGGTAGCGGGATGAAAGTCTATTCGATATTCTTTATCGTTGGCCTGCCGATCGGCGCCGTCGGCCCTGAATGGCGCACGGTCCCTTATCCCAAGGAGTAGTGCAAGTCCATGAAGAAAATGCGTTCGGTGGCGGTGTTGATCGAGACGTCGCGGGCCTACGGCCGGGGGCTGATTCGGGGTGTGTCTCAGTATAACCGCGAACATGGGAGTTGGGTGATTTACTTCGAACCGCACGGCCTGAACGAGCCGCTGCCCTATTGGCTTAAGAACTGGCAAGGCGACGGCATTCTGGCTCGGGTGGCCAATCGAAAGACGGCGGACGCCATTCTGAAACTTCGCTTGCCGGTTGTAGACCTTCGCAAGGCCCTGCCCGACCTGCCGACGGCGTCGATCGGGGTCGACAACCAAATGGTGGCCCAGCTCGCGTTCGATCATTTGAAAGATCGCGGACTTTCCAACATCGCCTTTTGCGGCTTGCCCCGTGGGCAGTACATCCGCATGGACGAGCGGTGCGATTTTTTCGTTCATGCGGCCGAGACCGCCGGTTTTCGTTGTCAAGTATTCGAGACTTCGTTGCGCCGAAGCCGCAGCCAAACGTTGGACGAACAACAGAAGATGCTGGCCAAATGGGTCAAGCAGTTGCCCAAGCCGGTCGGCATCATGGCCTGCAACGACGACCGCGGTTTGAATCTGTTGGACGCCTGCCGGCGCGCCGGGGCGATGGTGCCCGAGCAGGTCGCCGTCATCAGCGTCGACAACGACGAGTATTTATGCAACTTGTCGATTCCGCCGATGAGCAGCATCGACGTCGCATCGCAAAACATCGGCTACGAGGCCGCGGCGCTATTGGACGACCTGATGGCCGGAGCTCCGTTGTGTCGGGAGACGCGGCTGGTTCCGCCGGGCGGAATTGTCCATCGACAGTCGACCGAGGTGGTGGCGTCCGATGATCCCGCAGTGATCCAGGCCGTAAGGATGATCCGTTCCCGCGCTTGCGATCAACTTAAAGTGGCCGACGTAACCCGGCTTGTGGGTTTGTCGCGGGTCACCATCGAAAAGCGCATCAAGGCGGCCCTCGGATGCTCGATTCATGAAGAGGTACGCCGAATTCAGGTGGAAAAAGCGAAGGAACTGCTCGCCGATCGATCGTTGTCGTTCAAGCAGGTCGCCCATCATTGCGGCTTCAAATTCCCGCAGTATCTAGCGACGGTCTTTCGCCAGACGACGGGCGAAACCCCAACCGAGTTCCGCCGGCGGGCATCCAAGCGATATCTTGGAGATTGAGCCGGCTTTGGGGGACTGTCCCAATTTTCGTGTCAGCGAAAATGGGACCGTCCCCTTTGCCGTGAATTTCGCGGGCTGGGGATTACCTGACACAAAATTCCGTACAGTCCCGGCTTTCTAGCGGCGGCCGGCCCTTGCAGCGGTTGCGCTCAACCGGGGAATTAACCGATTTTATACAAGATTATACAATATTATACAATTTTTTCGTTGCATTCTTGGTAGAGAATGAATATCTTACTCTTAAAGGGGCTGCGGATTGCGGCCCTTGGGTCTATTCTTCTTTTTTTGCAGACGATTGTAAACGAGGCAGCGGCAGTTCGGACAGCGCTTGTCGGATTCGCAGTTTTTTTGCTGCGCGGGGGGGAGACTGGAGCGATTGAAAAGCTTCGGGTCTATCCATGTCTTTTTTTCGAGTTCATTTCAGTGGGAGACAACAATGTCACAAAAAATGGTTTTCAGAACACTTTTGGCGACGATTATCGCGATCTTCGCGACAGTCGCACAGGCGGTCGACGTCGAGATGGTGACCGTCGGGAACCCAGGCAATGAAGACCGAGGGACCCAGATAGGTTATGTCGGCGCGGTGGACTACACCTATCAGATCGGCAAGTTCGAGATCACCTGCGGAGAGTACGTTGAGTTTCTCAACGCCGTAGCCTCCGTCACCGACACCTATGGTCTGTGGGACGATCGTATGCAGACCGGCGTTTGGGGCGGCGTTACGGTTAATTTCATCGCCCGGACCGGCTTTGAAGGCGAGTACACCTACACCACGCCGACCGAGTGGGTCAATCGGCCCGTCGGCTACGTTAAATGGGAATCCGCCGCGAGGTTCTGTAACTGGCTGACCAACGGCCAGCCCACCGGCGTTCAAGACCTGACAACGACCGAAGACGGATCGTACTTCATTAACGGCGTAGCGGTTGACGATTCCTTGTCGCGCAAGACGTATGAGGATGGAGCTCGCTACGTCCTGCCCACGCAAGATGAATGGTTCAAGGCGGCATACCACAAAAACGACGGCGCGACGGGCAACTACTGGCGGTTTGCCACGCAGTCCGACGACGTGCCTAGTAACGCGGTTGTCAATCCGGATCCGGGCAACTCCGCGAATTACCGCCCCGACGGCACTGCGGCTACGTATCCCATCGGCGCCGGCCCCCCGTATTATCTCACTCCGGTGGGCGAGTACGAGAACTCGGCCAGCGCCTACGGCACCTACGACCAGAACGGAAATGTCCGCGAGCATCTCGAAACTGTTTGGGGCAGCACTGGCAATACAAGGTCATGGGGAGGCGGATCGTTCGGCGAAAGCACGGGAAGCGCAGGCGAGCCGTACTGGGGTCGCATGTCGGCGGACGGGCCTTTTAACGGCGTCCCCGCAGACTGGCCGTCGTTTTATTCGGGTTTCCGCGTAGCACTGTTGATCGATGAAGTCGCTCCGGTCGACGTGACCTGGACCGGCACTGCCGGCACGGCTTGGAGCGCCGGCGCGACGGGCAACTGGAAGGCCACCGTCGGCGGCGGCGCGGCTGAATATGCCGACGGCGTCAATGTGCTGTTCGACGACTCGGCTACCGGATCGTTGACGGCCGACATCGCGGCCAACGTCGAGCCGCTTAGCGTGACGTTCAACAACTCCAGCAACGCCTACACCGTCAGCGGCGCCCAAGGCA
>CAYMQL010000303.1:0-4194 GCA_964392255.1 uncultured Planctomycetaceae bacterium
GCCAGCGGCGTGTCGTCCGAGGTGAGCTTGCCGTCGCGCAGCGAGGGGATATTTGGGGCGGGATCGTCCTCTTTCAGAACGATCGTCGGTCCGTCCTGGAACACATAGCCGGATATTTTGGCCGGCACGACTTCCCAGAAGTCGTAATTGACGCCATCGACGCCCGAGCCGAGCACGGCGCCAACGACCTTGTCGACTTTCAGCGTGCCGCCGGCCGAGCCGACCTTGTTGTTGCCCTGCAAATAGCCGGCCGGCTGGATTTCTTCGACGCCGTAAGTGCCCGGGGTCAGGTCGGTGAAGGCATATTTGCCGTTCGAGTCGGTCGCCATCGAGCGGATGCGGTTGCCATTGGCATCGAGCAGATAGATGGTCACGCCCGACAGGAGCCGATCGCCGGAATCGTAGATGTCGTTGTCGTTCATATCGGCGAACACGCGACCGCGGATGCTGGCCGACAGAAGTTCGCCGAAGTTGTAGTTTGTGGCCGCGACGCCGCTTTGCAGAACGATTTTTTCAAAACGGTCGTTATAGGGAACGCCGCCGCGGGTTCCCAGCGTATCTTTTCCGTCGATGTATCCGTCGGGCTGAACCTCGGCCACGCCGTAGGTGCCGGGATCGAGATTTTTGAAGCAGTAATGGCCCTCGGCGTCGGTGATGGTTGTCCGGCCGGTGGGAACGCCGTTGCCGTCCAACAGCGCGACCTCGGCGCCTTCGATGGGCGTTTCGGTTTCGTCGAAAACGCCGTTGTTGTTGGCGTCGACGTAGACGTAGCCGCAAATGCCGGCCGGCAGCAGCTCGCCGAAGTTGTATTCTTCGCCCGACTGGCCGCCGACCAGATGGACGCCGTCGATCAAGTCGCCGGGCGGCGGATTGTGGGCCGCGCCGCCGGCCGTGCCGGCCGTGTCCAGGCCGTCGCGATAATCGGTCGGCTGCGTTTCGGCAACGCCATACTCGCCGGGCATCAGTTCGATGAATTGATAGTAGCCCGATTCGTTGGTGGTGGTCGACTGTCCGGTGATTTCGCCGTCGCCGTCCAATAGCACGATCAGCACGCCGCCGATGCCCTCTTCGCCGGATTCCATGAGGCCGTTGTTGTTGCGGTCGTGGTAGACGTAGCCGCTAAGCTGGGCGGGCCGCGTTTCGGCGAAGTCGTTGTGGACGCTGTCGTCGCCGCCTTCGAGGTTGATGCTGCTAAGCACGTCGACGCTGGTTACCGCGCCGCGGACCACGCCGTCGACCGTTCCGGCCGCGGCGCCGACGCTCAGATAGGCGGTCGGCTGCGTTTCGACGATTCGGTACTCGCCCGGCGTAAGGCCGTCGAACTTGTAGTATCCGTCGGCGTCGGTCACGGCGGTCTTGCCGGTCGAGACGTATTGGCCATCGATCCGTTCAAGCAGCGAAACCAAAACGCCGCCAATGCCCGGCTCGCCGGTCTGCTGGTCGTTGTCCAAGCTGTAGTCCTCGAACACCGTGCCGGAGAGCGTAATGGGCCGCGGGACTTGCTGAATGCTGCCCAAGGCCCCGGCCGTGTAGACTGGCCCCGCCGAGCAGTTCGAGGGCACGTAGGCCAGCGCGGCGGCGTTGTCGTAATTGTCGTTGGGCAGCGCATTTTGCAGGCCGGCGGACGAAAAATCGTAGGCATCGGTGAAATCAATCGGCGCCGTGGTCGCGTCTTGCATGTGCGGCGCGGTGAAGGCGGCCGTCAGGGTCGCGCCCTGGATCGTAAGCGACTGGCCGCCGACTTTGACCGCGTGATCGACGATCTCGCGGCCCTCGGCAACGGGGCTGGGGCCCACTTCATCGACGTCGATGCTGAAGACGAGCTTCTCGCCCGGGTCGAAATCTTTGAAATACAAGGTCAACTGCGAACTGCCGTCGGCAACCGTGGGATTGTCCAACGCGTTGCCGTACTGATCGACGATCGTGAACCCGCTATGACTGAGAATTTTGAGTTGGAACGCGCCGTTACAGCCTTCGCCGCCGGAGGCCGTGTCGAAAATCGTCGCGTCGTTCAGGTCGAGCGTGACGGCGGTGAGCTTGGTCCCCTGAGCGCCGCCGGTGTAGCTGACCTGGAACAGATCGGCCACGGGCGTTTCCGTTCCTAGCAGCGCGCTCGACGTGTCGGTTTCGTTCGAGTCCTCGAAATACGTCGCGGCCACGTGGATCGGCGCGACCGAGACCGACAAAAGCTGACGCGACTCCATCTGCTCGAAGCGGCAGAGCCGCGACCAGAATCCGCGGCGGGCGGTTGTCTTGGAATGCGGCCGCGGAGCGGCGTGTTTTTGGTGTGCTTTGCGGAACAGGCTCACGTAAACCTCCGTGTCGAAATTCAAATTCCCTCTCCCTCCGGGAGAGGGCTAGGGTGAGGGCTGACAACCGTCGTGAGTGCGTGAAATGCACCAACGCAACTGTTTTTTAGTGCGTTTCACGCACCCTGCCAAAATACGTTATCTCCGGCTCAAGACTTCTATGTTTCCGTTTTCGATTGGCCACAGGCGGACGGTGGTGTCGAAGCTGCTGGAAATCAAACGGTTCGAGTCGCGGTCGAACGCCAGCGCAGCGACCGAGCCCGTGTGCCCGACCAGACTGTACTGTTCTTGCCGCGACGACACGTCCCAAAGGTGGATCACGTTGCCGCTGCCCGCCGAGGCCAACAAGTTCGGTCCGCAAAAGCACAACGCGAACACTTCGCCGGGCCGCTCGGGCAGGTCGGCCACAGGCTTGCCGGTCGCGGCGTCCAACAGGCGCACGTCGCGCTGCTGCCCCGCGACGGCCAGCAACTTGCCGTCGGGCGAATAGGCCAGGGCGTTGATCTTGCGCGACGAAACTTGCACGTCGGCGACGGATCGGCCCGAAGCCGTCTCCCAAATCCGCACCAGCCCGGAACGACCGGCAGCGGCCAACCGCGTTCCGTCGGGCGAATAGGCCAGCGCTCGCAGGTCGCTGCCCGGCCCGTCCAACTGGTCGAGCAGACGGGCAGATTCGCTATCGAAAATTCGGACCTTGTCGTCGAATCCGGCCGTTGCGAACGTTTTTCCGTCGGGGCTAAAGGCCATGACGTAAATCGCTTGCGGCTGATCGGCGGCGCCGCCCATGCGGCGTTGGCTTGGCACGTCCCATAGCAGAACCCGCCGATCCGCGCCGGCGGTGGCCAACACCTTTCCGCCGGGACGAAACGCCGAGGTCTTGATCCAATCGCCGTGCGACTTCCAGCGGTAAAGAATCTCGCCGCTCGGCAGATCGAGAATTCGCACCAGATGGTCGTCGCCGGCGGCGGCCAGCAGTTTCCCGCTTGCATCGAGGGCCACGGTCGAAACGACCGGCGTTTTTTCCTTGGCGTCGGCCGGAGCCAGTTCGATGACTTTCAGCGGCACGATTTCGGGCACAGCCTCGCCCGCCCCCAACGCCGCGCGCCCCGAGAAAGCCGCCGCAAGAAAACCGCACCCCAACAGAATCGTTAGTCTGCACATGTTTCTGCCATCCGGAAGTGTCGTTTCACCGACCGCGCGCAGCCGAACCGCGCGCCGATACGCAAAGACTCCTGCTCTACTCATCGGCCGAAGCGAACCGGAGTTGCGTGCGAAGTTTTTTTCGCAAGATTTCGAATATGACAATCTGACAAGATAGATAATCCTGGCAATGTTTGCCGGCAATGACCGCTGGGTGCGTAAAAGATTCGCAGGACTTGCTGCGTTGCGTTGCTGAAATTTTGGCGTTCTGGGTTTAGCGGCCGACGGAACGTCGGCCCGTGGAAAATTGTTGTGCTGGGCCGACGTTCCGTCGGCCGCTAAACCCACCATTTCGACGGCCACTATGCGCGACGATTTCTTGCCGCACCCCAGTCCGTCGCACGGTTGACGCAGCCGATGCAGTTGGCGAAAATCACGGCATTCCCACCTTGCCCTGCCTCCCTTCTTGCCAGGAGACTCCTGCCATGTTACGAACCAAAATCTTGTACATTGCATTGTCGGCGTTGTTTGAACTTGCATTTGCGGCCGGTGCTGCGGAACTGGAAATCACCGATCCGGCCGAGGCCGCCAAAGACCCCGACTTTTTGATTCAGGGCGAGTACCTCGGCGAGGGCGACTGGCTTGACGGCGGCCGCGCGCGGGTCGGAGCACAAGTCATCGCCCAGGGCGACGGCATATTTTCAGCGGTGGTGTATAAGGGCGGCCTACCCGGCGACGGATGGAA
>CAYMQL010000304.1:0-4194 GCA_964392255.1 uncultured Planctomycetaceae bacterium
GTCGTAGCCAGCAGCAGGGACGGAAATATGTTGAACTCCAGCGGCGTTCGGACGTAAAGAGTCGTTAGCAGCATAATCACCGCGATGGTGATGTTGGCCGCCAATAAAATGTCCATCAGCGCTGCCGGCAGCCGTACCATGATCACCAGAACGCTGGCGACCATAGCGATCGGAAGAATCAGGTCTGGGATTCGGGCCCAAAAGCCCGGCGCCGCAGGTTGCGGCACGGCGGCAGAGGACATCCATGACTCCGGTCAAGGTGATGAGGGGCGGAAAAGTACCCAAAATTGGTCCGAGTGTCCAGGTCGGTTTATGGGCAGACCGCATCGAAACCCGTCGCTTGGTTGAAAACGAGGCGGTCGATCGGGCGGGCTTGCCACCTCGAGGCCCGGTCTGCTACCATACCGGGCAGAAATGGAGCGTTTAGACGACATGCTGCAAATGGACAAAAAGAGAAGACTAGGCAAAACAGCAGGCCACGCCCCCGCGAAGGACGCTGCCGCAAACCATCAGGCGACGACAGTACGCAAAGGCGGCTATCAGGATCGGTTCTGGATTCCGCGGTTCTGGGACGGCATGTGTTTGGGGCCTTGGCTTGCGATTCTTGCGCGGAACCGGTTTCAGATCGCACCCCGACGCATCGGCATGGCCCTGATCATCGCCGGCGTCGGAGTCGTCAACACATTGCTTTGGTTCGTCCAGGCTTTGTTGCTGGGGCGGAAGATTCAGCGCACCACGATCGAGCACGATCCGATTTTCGTGATCGGGCATTGGCGATCCGGCACGACCTTGCTCCACGAATTGCTCGTCCGCGATCCGCGGCACACCTATCCCGACACCTACGACTGCTTCGCGCCGAACCATTTTCTCGTGTCCGGCTGGTGGATGCGGCCGAGCCTCGGCTTTTTGCTGCCGTCGCGGCGGCCGATCGACAACATGCCCGCCGGCTGGAGCCATCCGCAAGAAGACGAGTTCGCCCTGTGCAACATGGGCGTGCCGTCGCCGTATTTGACGGCGATTTTTCCGAATCGCCCGCCGCAGTGCCAGCAGTATCTCGACCTTCGCGACGCGCCGGCCGAAGGCGTCGAACGCTGGAAGCGCGGGCTGCATTGGTTTTTGCAGTGCCTTACGCTGCGCAACCCGAAGCGGATCGTGCTGAAATCGCCGCCCCACCCGGCCCGCATCCGCACGCTGCTGGAGATGTATCCCCGGGCGAAGTTCGTCCACATCGTCCGCGACCCGTTCGTCATCTTCCCCTCGACGATGAACCTCTGGAAGCGGCTCTATCGGGACCAGGGCCTGCAAGTGCCGCGCTGCGAAGGGCTCGACGAGTACGTTTTCGAGACCTTCACCCGGATGTACGAGGCGTTCGACCGCGACTGCGAATCGTTCGGCCCGAGCCAATGCTGCGAAGTCCGTTACGAAGAACTCGTGGCCGATCCGATTGGGCAGATGCGCCGCGTTTACGACGAGTTGCAGTTGGGCGATTTCGAGTCGGTCCGTCCGGGCATCGAGGCCTATTTCGCCGGCCAGAAAGACTACAAAACGAACCGCTACGAGATCGCGCCGGAGCTTCGGGCCGAGATCGCCCGCCGCTGGGCAAAGTACATCGAGCGGTACGGCTACGCGGAGAAAGGCGGATAGTAGTAGGGTGTGTGCTTGCACGCACCACGATCATGCCTCGTTGGGCAAATGGTTCGTGTGATTTTGCGTGCGTGCAAGCACGCACCCTACGGATTTTGCCCATCTTGGCCATTAGAAATTACTGCGCCCGTCTACCTTCGCGGCGGCCGTCAATCTTGCCAATAACCGGCTGCGTTTTCTTGGCGGCGCGGGCCGGCCGACGGGCTCAAGAGCGTCATCAGCCCGACGCCGGCCACGAAGCCGCCGATGTGGGCCCACCAGGCCACGCCGCCGGAGGCCGCGCCGCCCTGGCTCATCATCAGTTGCATGAGGAACCACGCCCCGAGCACGATCAGCGCGGGCACATCGACGATGGTGACGAACACGACCAGGACCACTAGCGTGCTGACCCGCGCCCAAGGCCAGGTGATGGCGTAGGCCCCGAGTACGGCGGCGATTGCGCCGCTGGCCCCGATGACCGGCACGGTGCTGGCGGGCGTCACCAGCCAATGCGCGCCGCTGGCGATCAGCCCGCCCGTGAGATACAGAATCAAATAGCGCACCGGGCCGAGGCGGTCTTCGACGTTGTTGCCGAACAGCCAGAGGAACCACATGTTGCCCAGCAAGTGGGCCCAACCGCCGTGCAAAAACATGCAGGTCAGAAGCGACATCCCGATTTGCTCCGGCACGGGATCGAGCCGCAGCGCCCGCTGCTCGATCCGTCGCCCGCCCCAAAAAGCATCGTTGACGGGCACTTCGACCGGCACGGAGATCGGCCGAGGGTTGCGGAGCTGGCTGATCCGCGCCGGCACGAAACCATGCTGATACGCCAGCGTCTGCTGCCGCCAATCGGGCAACCGGCTGGCCCAAAGAAACACGACCACATTGATCGCCATCAGCAGAAAAGTGACGACCGGCGTGCGTTCGGTCGGATTATTGTCGTAGAGCGGGAACATGGGAAACCATTGTAAAGGATGAAGGAGGAAGGATGAAGGATGAAAGGATTGCGTATCCTCTCGTATCACTTCCTCCTTCCTCCTTCATCCTTCCTCCTTTCGACCTCCCCTCCCGCTTGCACGATGGCGGCGTGTGTGTCATATTGCCAGTTTTGGCGTCTGCGCCCGGCGACGGGCAGGAGCGACGACCGCGTGGAAATCTGGCCGGCGATCGACCTGCGTGGGGGGAAATGTGTACGCCTTCGGCAGGGCGATTACCAGCAGGAGACGGTTTTCGGCGACGATCCGGCCGCGATGGCCCGGCAATGGGTCGACTTGGGCGCAAAACACCTGCACCTAGTCGACCTGGACGGTGCCCGCGGAGGCCGGCCGGTCAACCTGGCAAGCATCGAGGCGATCGTCAAGGCGGTAGACGTACCCTGCGAGTTTGGCGGGGGCATCCGCAGCGACCACGCGATTCGCACGCTGCTCGAAGTAGGGGTGAACCGGCTGGTCGTGGGCACGCTGGCCTTGCGCGAGCCCGACTGGTTCCGCCGCATGTGCCAGACGTACCCGGGCCGATTGGTGCTGGGGATTGATGCCCGCGACGGCCGCGTGGCAACGGAAGGCTGGCTGGCCACGAGCGACGTGTCGGCCGTCGAGTTGGCCGGCCGGTTCGCCGGCGAGCCGATCGCGGCGGTGGTGTATACCGACATTGCCACGGACGGGATGATGGCCGGTCCGAACCTGGACGCGATGGCCGCGATGCAGGCGGCGGTCGAGTGGCCGGTCGTCGCGTCCGGCGGCGTAACGACGAAAGACGACGTGGCACGGCTTGCGGCCGTGCCGATGGCCGGCTGCATTATCGGCCGGGCGTTGTATGAAGGAACTTTGACGCTGCCCGAGGCGTTGGCCGCCGCGGGCGAAAAACCATAAACCCGCAACCATTAAGCCGCGACCGCCGGTCGCGACCCATTTGTTCTCTTGGAAGGACGCTTTTCATGGCCAAGCATTCCGTCGAGCAAATTCGCAACATCGTCTTCTGTGGACACGGTTCGGCCGGCAAGACCACGCTGGTCGACAAGCTGCTTACCAGCACCGGCGCCGTCAGCCGCATGGCTAGCGTCGACGACGGCACCAGCATCTGCGACTTCGACGAAGAGGAGAAGCAGCACAAGTACACCATCGAGTCGTCGGTGGTACACTGCGACCACGGCGGCAAACTTTTCAACTTGATCGACACGCCGGGCTATCCCGATTTCATCGGTCAGGCCATCGGCGCGATGCGGGGCGTCGATACCGCTGCAATCGTGATCAACGCCCAGTCGGGCATCGAAGTGAACACCCGCCGCGTGTTCGCCGAGGCCAAAAAGGCCGGCCTGGGGCGGATCATCGTGCTGAACCGGATGGACGCCGACAATATCGACTTCGCCGCGTTGGTCGGCAGCATCCAGGAGTTGTTCGGCAAGGCGTGCGTGCTGTTGAACGTGCCGCTGGGCCACGGCGGCGACTTCCGAGGCGTGGCCGGCACGCTGAAACCGTCGGCCGACGCGGCCGGCGCCCTGGTCGATCCGGCCGAAATCAGCGAATCGCTGTTGGAAACCATCATCGAAGTCGACGAGGCCGTGACCGAGCG
>CAYMQL010000305.1:0-4193 GCA_964392255.1 uncultured Planctomycetaceae bacterium
TGGGCGTCTACGCCCTCGGCTGTAAACTAGCCTCAGCCGTGGGGCTTTTCAGCTTCGTGCCGCTCTTTAAAGTCTGGAGCGCCCGCATGTACGATGCCTTTGCAGCGCCCGATGCGGCTGTGCTCGTCGGACGTGCATGTACCCGGATGTTAGGTGCATATGTGCTGGTGGGGTTAGGATTGTGTCTTTTCGTAGACGATGTGATTGCAGTTCTTGCTTCGTCGCAATATGCGGGGGCCGCCGCCGTCGTCGCGCCGTTGGTGTTGGCTGCTTTCTTTTGGAACGCCAACACGCTGATGGATGGCGTTTTCTATGCCCATCGAAAGACATACCCCAAACCGTGGATCGCCTTTATTGGGATGTTTGTCATGTGCGCACTCTACGCAGGATTGATCCCGCAATTCGGCGCCATGGGTGCAGCGTTCGCGGTCTTGGGGGGAAACCTGTTCCTTGCCAGTCTGACTTGGGCGGTCTCGCAACGGATATTTCACGTGCAGTATGAATACGTCCGCATGGCCGCCATATTGATTGTTGCCGCCGTTCTCCTGTGGCTTGGCGGCCGACTGGATCTCGGCATCGTGAATATTCCGGTAAAACTGGCTTTGTGGACGGTCTTGCCCGCGCTCCTGTGGACAACCGGACTAGCCAGCGCAGACGAAAAAGCAGAGGCAATCGCCGTGATTCATCAGACGAGACGGCAGGCATGGGGGCTCTTCTTCGCAGTGCCGAAGACCACAACGCCGGCTGCAAATACCGAAGAGACCGCCTGAGACTGCGACGTGTTTTTCCAACGATCCCCAACATCTGCATCTATAAGTCACAAAAGTCGGCGCTGGCCGGCCGCGGCCGTCGAAATCTGCGTTTGGACTTACCTTGCGGCGGTGGCGGCGGCGTGGGCTTTGTTGCGGCTCGGCGGCGATCGATGGTGGTTCGCGACGGTGATGCTTTTTGGGCCGCGATGGATTTACGCACTGCCGTGGTTCGCGCTGGCGCCGGCGGCGTTCTTTGTACAACAGAAATTGCTTTGGCCGTTGGCGGCCGCAGCCGTCGTCCTGTTGGGGCCGATCATGGGCCTGTGTCTGCCTTGGGCCAGACTGGGCGCAGACCACGGCCGGGTCGTTCGCGTGCTAACCTGCAACGTCAACGGCGAGGCGGTCGACGGAATTCGCTTGGCGGCGCTGTTGGACGACGCACGCCCGGACGTGATCGCTTTGCAGGAGTGTCCAAGCGATCTCTCGTGGAAGTGGCCCGAGGGATGGCGCGTCCGGCGCGACGGCCGGTTGCTTGTGGCGTCGCCTTATCCGCTGCGCGACGTCGAGTCGACAGCACGGCGTCAACCGCCCAACCGTTGGCCGCCGACCAATGCACTACGGTGCATCGTGCAAATGCCGGGCGGGCCTGTTCCGTTCTGCTGTCTACACTTGCTGACGCCGCGGGACGGACTGAGCATCGTTCTCGATCGGCAGACCGTCGTCCAGCCGGCCCGAAGCAACGAACTTACCGAAGGGATCATTCAGCGCCGCACCGAGTCGGAGGAAACGGCCGCATGGCTGCAACAAGGGTCCGATGCGTGGATCGTTGCGGGCGATTTCAACATGCCCACCGACAGCGCCATCTATCGCGACGTATGGTCGAATTATCTCAACGCTTTCTCCGTTGCCGGATTCGGGTTTGGTTATACAAAGTGGACGCCCGTCGACGGTTGGCAATTCGGCCTTCGGATCGACCACGTTCTTGCGACACCGGGCATGAAGGCGCGCGGCTGTTGGGTCGGTCCCGACGTCGGTTCCGATCATCTTCCGCTATTGGCCGAGATCGCAATGCCTCGGACCGCTCGATGACAATGACTTCGATGGCATGTTCCGACTGGCGGTTGTCGCGGCGATCTGCTATGTTTTGTCGATCGTCATGGCGCACGAAATTGCCAAGCTCATGCTGGAACATGCAGGCACGTTTCTGGAGCGTGCCGAAGCGGTCCGGACCGCTTTGTCGCTGGGCATGCCCCTTGGCGAAATCGAGGAGTATCTCGACTGGCTCGATGCGGTCCGCGGACCGCTGCGCGATCCGGGCGACGATGCTCCCGAAGCCGAGCATTGAAGCAGATGCCCGCGAGACGCAAAGTCTATGCGTCTCGGTGTTTGCGTTTCTCGCGGTCGGCAGGCGGAAATTATTCGCACCCCCTCTAAAAGCTTGCGTCCAATGATTGACGCCCGCTCGTGCTCTCACTAAACTTAGAGATGGTTGTATAGTCCCGCGGTACATCCTTCTTCGTGCGTTCATTGCTTGTGAAAAAGAAGTCATTCCCTACTGAAGCGACCGACGACGCGGCGGCTGTTGCGTTCGACGCCGAAGAGATTTGCGGCGACGAAGCGGACGCCGGCGGCGTGCAAGCCGACGCGCGCTTGGCCAAACGCTGTTTGGCCGGCGAAGTCTCGGCTTGGGAAGAATTCTACGCACAGTGCCACGATCCGCTTTTGGTTTCGGTTCGGATCATGCTCGGCGCACAAGGGAACGACGCGAACCTGGTCGACGAAATCGCCGCGCGCGTGTGGTACGCGCTGGTGGCCAACGACGGCGAACTGCTAAGCCGCTACAAACCGCAACGGGGCGCCCGGTTGATCACCTTCATGCGGGCTTTGGCCCGAGACGAGATGGTGCGCTACTTCCGCACGGAAATCCGCCGCCGAAAGCGCGAACTGGCCGCGACCCCCAGAGAATCGCAGTGTCAGGGCGATTTCTCCAGCCCCTCGGTCAATGCTCTGGCCGAATTTCTCGCCACGCTTGCTCCGCAGGAGCAGGTGTTTTGCGGCGACTATCTGCTGGCCGAGCCCTCGGGCGCGGCGGAGCAGCAGTACTCGAAAGCAAATATCTGGCAACTGACGCATCGCATCCGCAGCAAACTGCTGAAGTTTCTCGACCTTCGGTAGCGTTATCGCGGCCGCGTTTCTGTACGACATTGCTTACCTGATACGCAACAGGTCGCAATGTCGATAAAAAAACACCGCCTGCCCTGAGCGCAGGCGGTGTTTCGTCCAAGATGAAAAACTCGCCGCTTATGCACGCAACTTACGATACAGTCCGAGGCAGGCCGCCGCGCCGAGCGCGAGCAGGAATGCACCGGGCTCGGGAATCGGAATCGGCAGTTGACGCAAGGTGAACGAGCTTATCAGCCGCCCGTCTACCCCGTCGGGAACGTCAATGCGTGCCGAATACGTTTCTGCGCCCGTCGACTGAACGCCGTTGCTGAAAACAAGCAGGCTTTCTCCGAGAGACACAACGGAGAAAGCCGAAGAAACCGGCATTGCATCGAAGGTCGGGAAGTCGAAATCGAGGCCGCTGCCGGGCGAAACCGGAACGAAGTTCGCTCCCGTCCCAAATCCCAAAATCATATTGTAGCCCGACCAATCGATCATCGTGTTGTTGTCGACCGATTCGAAGATTTTGTATTCCGTTATGCCGCTGGACGGCTGCACCTGAAAGACAATGTCAATCTCGCCGACGTTGTCGAATCGCTTGACGGGAACGGAGATGTTGTTGTCGGTCGATTCGCCGCCAATTTGGTTGTCGTTGTTCGGATTGATCGTGGGCACAACCACGACCGAGACGGCGCCTAAGCCGGGCCCGGTTCCATCCTGCGAACCGAACACCTGAACGCCTGTGATAATGCCGGCCGAGGCCGGACCCGTGAAAATCGCAAGGCTTAGCGCCACTGCACCAATTAAGACGCATCTTAACCGAATCATCGTCGGTCTCCTATGTAGCCCCAGTTCCCTAACGTTGGATAAATGCCGCTTCGTTCTTCCATGAACCAATCCGCCGCCGTCCGATCCATTCGGAATGCAACAGCAGGAAGACAGCGCGGCCCGAAACCTGAAAATCGGCCCCAGCACGAAGGCCGGAAAGACGCACCCAGAACCTTGACGCTGCCTGAATCAGACGCCGGTATTCTTGGATACGAACGCTACCCCCGAATAAAGGGATGCTACGGGTGATATTGGGTGGTACTGATGTTTTAAGTCTATTCAGGTTGAACAAAATGTCAATGGTTCGCCACGGCAAAAACGCCAATTTCGGAAAAATCGGTCCCTTTGAGGGGGAAAACGGGGAATTCTAATAGCCCATCCGGGCGATGGATCGGACAAAGCCGATCAGACAATACCCCTCCGCGTGGGTCGATTGTGCCGTTGTGTTGT
>CAYMQL010000306.1:0-4191 GCA_964392255.1 uncultured Planctomycetaceae bacterium
TGTGGTTGGGCACAAAATCCAAAATCTGGCCCATGCCGCGGGCGCGCAGCGTCTGCGTCAAAAAATCGTAGTCTTCGCGGCTGCCCAATTCCGGATTCAGACGGCCGTAGTCGACGACGTCGTAGCCGTGTGGGCTGCCGGCGCGCGCCTTCAGCGAGGGCGAGGCGTAGATATGGCTGACGCCCAGGTCGGACAAATAGCCCGCCCAATGCGCCGCTCCGCGAAAGGTCATGTGCTCGGCGCGGAATTGAAGGCGGTACGTCGTCCCGGGCCGGCGAAGGCGGGCTTCCAGCGTTTGACGAACGTCGGTTGCGACGGCTTCCGCCAGATCGTGAAGAGAATTCATAGTCGCCATTGGCTTGGTCCGAAAAGGATGAGTTCGTAGGGACGCAGCGCGTCGAGCGGTTCTGCGTCGGTCCGCGTCCCGCCGTAACGAGTCGCTTCAGTGCTGAAAAGCATCGCATCCGCCGGCGGCCGGTCCGATTCGGAAAACGGCGCGCTCCGCGGCGCGAGATTCGCATAGGCCGTGAGGCCGGGATCGCGGCCCCGCTGCAAAACCAGAACCTGCGCCGCGGCGCCGCTTTCGCCTGCCGGCGGCGCCGCCAATCGGGCAAACGTGTTTTGCCGGTCGCGAAGCGCGGGCCACCGGCGACGCGCCGCCAGAAGATCGGCATACATGGCGCGCCTCTGCGCCTGCGGCGAGCCCTCCGGCCAGCTCCAGCCAAGCTTGGCCGACGCGAACGCGGCCGGGTCTTGCGGGTCGGGAACCTCGACCTTCCAGCGAAAGGCCAACTCGGCGAACTCCTCGCGCCGGCCGCGACGGACGGCCTCGATCAGCGCGGCGTCGCCAAAAGAGCAGAAGAACGGAAACGGCG
The DNA here is from genome assembly GCA_964392255.1 of uncultured Planctomycetaceae bacterium. Classification (GTDB taxonomy): domain Bacteria; phylum Planctomycetota; class Planctomycetia; order Pirellulales; family Thermoguttaceae; genus CAYMQL01. The sequence continues at coordinate 876 of CAYMQL010000306.1, forward strand.
CCGTCTCGCCGTACTCCTCGCCCATAAACAGCAGCGGCACATACGGCGAAAGCAGCAACAACGCGCCGGCCAGCCGCTGGGCCTCGGGCGAAAGAAGCGAACCGAAGCGGTCGCCCCGGGCGCGGTTGCCCACCTGATCGTGGTTTTGCACGGCCGCGACGAAGCGCGTCCGGTCGAGCGAGCCCACCTTGCTGCCGTGCCGCCGGCGGCGGAACGGGCTGTAAACGCCGTCGTAAACGTAAACGTCGTTGAACGCTTTGACCAGATGCTCGGCTTTTCCGAAATCGCGGTAATAGCCGTCTTGTTCGCCGGTCAAAAGGGCGTGGACGCTGTGGTGAAAATCGTCGCTCCACGCGCCGTCCAGGCCGTATCCGCCCGCGGCCGACGACTCGACGAGCCGCACGTCGTTCAAATCGCTTTCGGCAATGACGTGGACGGTGCGGCGCTGCCGCCGGGCCTCGTCTTGCACGGCCGTTTGCAGCTCGGCCAGAATATGCCGGGCCGAAAAATCGTAGATCGCATGCACCGCGTCCAGGCGCAGTCCGTCGGCGTGAAAATCGCGCACCCACATCAGGGCGTTGTCGATTGCCAGTTGCCGCACGGCGCCGCTATCGGGCCCGTCGAAATTGACCGCCTTGCCCCAGGGCGTCGGATAGCGATCGGTCAGATACGGGCCGAACCGGTCCAGATAGTTGCCCTCGGGCCCGAAGTGGTTGTAGACCACGTCGAGAAAGACGGCCAGCCCCGATCGGTGCGCCGCGTCGATCAGCCGTTGCAGCGCTCGCGGGCCGCCGTAGCTGTTCTGCGCCGCAAACGGATGCACGCCGTCGTAGCCCCAATTGCGCTCGCCTGGAAATTGCGCCACCGGCATCAGCTCGATCGCGGTCACCCCCAGCGCGGCCAGCTCGGCCAAACGCGGAACGACGGCGTCGAACGTGCCCTCGGGCGTAAAAACGCCGACGTGCAATTCGTAAACGACCAGGTCCTCGCGAGACGCGCCGCGCCAATCGCCGTCGGTCCAGGAATACGCATCTGGAAAAAACACGGCGGACGGACGATGCACGCCCTCGGGCTGATGCCGCGACGCGGGATCGGGAAGCGCCGCGCCGTCGGCCAACCGATAGGCGTAGCGCGTTCCTTCCTCAATGCCCGCTAGCCGGCACGTGTGATAGCCGAACGCCTCCGGGGTCATGGCGATTATTTCGCATGATTCGCCTTGCCCTAAGAGAAGCTCGACGCTTTGGGAACGAGGGGCCCAAACGCGCCAGACGACCGTCCCGTCGGCCTGTCGGAATGCACCTTGCGGCTCGTGGCGTGGCTCTTCCATCGTTGCGCCCCCTGCTTTACGCAACCATTATACGAAAAATCGAAAACGCTGTCTGCCCGGGGCGCCGGCAGACGCGCTATTCGGCCCGGAAGAGCCGTGAACAGGCTGCGCCGCGGCGCCCAACTCGACGCAAGCAATCCGAAAAGAAAACCGCGACCGTCGATCGCGGCTTTTTCTTACGAGGCGTTAATTGTGTTCGGCCGATCCGCCGTTGCCGTCCTCTTTGTTCAGGCGGCGTCGCAGATACCGGGCTCGCTCGATGTTGCGGTCGGACGTATCGAGCTCGCCGCCGGCGATTTTTTGGAGGTGCGCCGGCTGCGTGCGTATGAAAAGCTCGTTGACGACGGGAATGTTCAGGTCGCGAATGAGTCCGAGATTGACGCCCATCCGCACGCTCGACAACAGGTGCATCGTCTCTTCGGAGCTGATCGTCTGGGCGGTGCGGAGGATGCCGTAGGCGCGGCTGACGCGATCGTGCAGGTTCTCGTGGCTTTCCTTGACCAGGAACTCGCGGGCCTGGCGTTCGTAGTCGATGATGACCGGCACGATGTCGCCCACCTGGCGGATCAGCTCCGATTCGGTGCGGCCGAGGGTCACTTGATTGCTGATCTGGTAGAAATCGCCCATCGCTTGCGAACCTTCGCCGTAAAGGCCGCGCACCGCGAGGCTGACCTTTTGCAGGCTGCGAAACACCTTTTCGATCTGCCGGGTGATGACCAGGGCGGGCAGATGGAGCATGACGCTGACGCGCAGGCCGGTGCCGACGTTCGTCGGGCAGGCCGTCAAATAGCCCAGCCGATTGTCGAAGGCGTAGGCCGCTTTTTCCTCGATCAAGTCGTCGATGCGGTTGATTTGGTCCCAGACGCCGGTGAGATTCAGCCCGCTTTGCATCACTTGGATGCGCAGATGGTCCTCTTCGTTGACCATCAGACTGAATTTTTCGAGGGCGTCGATGGCCACGGCGCGGGCGCCTTGGCCTTCGGCGTGCTCGCGACTGATCAAGTGGCGTTCGACCAGAAACTGGCGATCGACTTTTTCCAACTGGGCCATGTTGACGTAAAGCAGATCGGTTTCGGCCGCCACGGCGAGAATTCGCTCGTGCAGGATGTTTTCGATCCGATTGCGGTCTTGCGGCGCGGCCCGGCTGATGAACGGAAAATCGGCCAGGTTGCGGGCCAGCCGCATGCGGGTGCTGATGACGATGTCGGACTCGGGGCCCGCGCCCCGGAGCCATTCGCCGCTGTGGGTGGTCAAGTCGTCCAGTTGCACGGTGTCAGCTCCCCTCGCCCTCGATGCGTTGAATTTCGTCGCGCAGTTGCGAGGCCCGCTCGTAATGCTCTTCGTCGATCGCCTCTTTCATCTCGCGGCGGAGCCGGATCAACTGGGTGCGTTGTGCGCTGCCGTCGGCCGAGCGCTTCGGCCGCTTGCCCACGTGTTCCGACTCGCCGTGGATGTTCACAATCAGCGGTTCGAGCTGCTTTTGGAAGCAGACATAATCGTTGGGGCAACCCAGCCGGCCTTGGCTACGGAACTCGTAGAAGGTAATGCCGCACACCGGGCAGGCCTCTTGATCGAGCCGGGCCAACTCTTCGGCCGTCTGCCCGACGGCCATTTGATGGGCCAGCACCGCCGCCAACCCGCCGGCAGGCGTCGGCTCGCTGGACGACGCCGTAAGATACTGTCGGGCGTGTTCTTCGCAGAGGTGCAACTCTTGCGGCTTTCCGCCTGTAAGCTCGGTGATGTGGAACGTCGCCGGTTTGTCACATTGTTGGCATTTCATTGCGGCCGGATACCTCTTTTCTTCCGTAAGGATTCTATCACCGCCCCCCCCAGTGTCAAGATGAGCAAATTCCTCGCGTTGCGGCGAGCTTTCCGACGCCGCCGACGGGCATTCCAGCAAGAACGCCGGCATGGCGGCAATTGCGAAAACCGCTGGCGACTGCTACCCTTGACGTAGTCTATAGTTTCGGCTCGCTGCGCAATCCGTTC
>CAYMQL010000307.1:0-4174 GCA_964392255.1 uncultured Planctomycetaceae bacterium
GTGATGCAATAGTCCTTATTCCGTCGCGGATCGTTGTGGAGCGCCAGTTTTTGTCCGGGCTTGCGCAAACGCGAGTCGTGCAGATAAAGCACCTCCTCGCGTCTGGGGTTTGTGGTGTCCAATAGATGCACGTCGACGCCCGCCGGCGAAAAGGCTGCAAAACTTTCTTCCGCAATGCCCGTCAGGCAAAGAACTGCAATGACGTAGCCTCGCAGATTCTCGCGCCGTTGCTTGACCGTTTTGCCGGGGCGGTTGTCCTGATAAACAGGCATGAAGATTCGCAATCCGAACGGATCGTGCGACACGTGCGGCAATAGCAGCCCGGCCGTGAGGATGGGGCAATTCGTGTCACGCGCCTCGGCCATCGCCTTGCGGCAACGCGGCTCCGAACGCATGTCAGCGCCCAGCGTCGGCGCCTCGACGTCGAAGGGAGCGACGTAATACACGGGAAAATATTCGTCTCGCCGTTCAGTCGGTACCAGCTTGCCTTGGTTGTCGTACTGGGTGATGTGATATTCAGGATAGATTCGCCGGGCGGCTTCGGTGAATTGCGCAACTTCGGATTGCTGCACGCGCGGCGCCCACGCCACCGCTCGAATGCTGGGGTGCTGCGACAGCAGCGGCGGAACGAACGCCTCGAACTCCCCGCGATCCACTTCTTTCGAGCTGACGTACAGCGATTTGACCGACGCCAACACCAACAGGTCCAGATTCAACGTCTTCTGCAGTGCGGCGATGTGGTCTTTGCTGCGCTGGGCGAACTCCTGGCGCATCCGTCGCCACTCCTGGCGGTAGAGAACCACGCCGAGGATCAGCGACGCCGTTGTTCCGATCAGAAGCACTGCGATGGCAATGCTATGCTGCCGCCGGATCCCTGCGGCTTGCCGAAGGTATTCTTTCGCCACCCCAAGAATTTTGCCCATGAAGCCGACTCCTTTGTGCAACCCCTGGTCGACCACTCAAGCATAGGTTGAACTGTGCGGCCGGTTGGGCTTTTTTTCACGGCGGAATCGCCCTGTTTTCACCCGAAAATCGGGGGCAGCCGCGGTGAGGCCGGGCCAAACGGAAGGCACAAGGGTAGAATTATTCGCACGGCCCCCAGAAAGTCGGGACCCGCGAGAGCCGGCCGATCCCCAGTCCGTGCCGGCATCTGCACAGCCAAGGGTTTTCAGAAAAACGCCGCCGCGGCAAATTCGCGCACAGCGAAAAAAACCGGCGGTGTGTTTCGTTGATTGGCTCTCAGATAAGTCATGTCGGATAGCCGGGGGCTAACAGCCCCCGGTTATTGCGAAATCACTTTCCTGAGACGCAATAGCCGGCGATGCAAAAAGCGTTCTACCGAACCAGCTTTTTGACCACCTTGCCTTGCTGATCGACCAAGATCATCGTCGGCACGGTGAGAATGCCCAAGACGTTTGCAGGCCGGCTGTCCAAGCCGCCGGGCTCGTAGATTTGCGGCCAAGGCAGCGGATTTTCGGCGAGATAGGCGTTGAGGTCCTTGACGTTGTTGTCGAGGTTCACGCCGACGATCGCCAGCGAACGGCCGTGCTTGTTCCAAAGCTCCTTGAGGGTCGCCATGTCGGCCTTCGCGGGGCTGGACCACGTGGCCCAATACTGAATCAGCACGACCTTGCCCCGATAGTTCGCCAGATCGACCGGGCTTCCGAGCGGGCTTTTGCCGGCCAGCGCGATCGGCTTGCCCACCGAGTCGAGCCGCGTCTGCGCGCCGGCGGCTTTTTTCGCCGCGGCCGAGTCGGGGAACTCGGCGACGATCCGACCGTACCATTTCTTGGCGTCGTCTTCTTGCCCGGCAAACTCTTCGCTGATGGCCAGTTGGAGCATGGCCTCGGCGGCGTCGGGCGTTTGCGGATAGTCGCCGACATATTGTTCGAGGGTTTTCAGCCACTCGGATTGGATTTTTGCGTAGTCGGCCTTCGGCGCTTGCATGCTCAGCACGTAGTCGGCCGTCAACTGGCGGAATTTGACGTAGCCGGCCAGCCCTTTGTCTTTGTCGGCGCTGACCTGTTCAAACAATTTCTTGAGCCGTTCGGCGCCGTCGGGACAAGTGCCCATTTGCACGCCGGCCCCGACCATGTCGGCAAGCTGACGGAGCCACATGCCGCGTTCTTCGGGCGTTTTTGCCGCCGCGGCGATTTTTTCGAGCAGGTCGGCGCGTCGGCCAAGCAGTTTGGTCTGTGTCTCGGGGCTGGAATCTTCGGCGGCCTCGCGGTCGAGGGCCTCGAGATCGGCCAGCAGCTTCTGCGAGGCGTCGGTTGGCTCCGCGCCGCCCGACTCGCTACGGCGGGTGAGCGAGGCCTGGTAGAAGAATCCCGGCGAGGCGGGTCCGCCCGTTTGGGTTTCGCCCGCAAGCTGCGGCAGGTCGATCACCCGCCAAGCGTCGCCAACCTGGACGAGGGTGCCGATTTGCACTTCGGCGTGTTTGCCGCCGCTTTCCACAATGGCAACCACGTTTTCATAGACGCGCACGTCTTTGGTCGATTCGTCGGTTCCGGCGGGCACGACGCCCGGCCGGCTGGCGCTGAACTGGACCCACGGAGTTTCACGCCCGATGGCTTTTTGCGTTGCCGCCATAGTTTTGAAGGCAGCAACGGCCTTGGCGGTCTTTTCGGCAACGTTTTCCGATCGGGCTTTACCCAGGCCCAGCGACTTCAACTCGGCCGGCGCGAGCACCAATCGGACGAACCGCTCGGCATCGCGGGCGGCAATGGCCGCAATCACCTCGGCCGTGGCCTCTTCGGCCGAAATCGCCTTCCATGCGTCGATCGCGCCGTCCTCGTTCCGGTCGAGCGCCCAGCGGCTGCCGGCGGTGTGGAACCAGCGGCACTGGTCGGCCTTGCCGTTGAAGTTTGCGTCGATATCGCGATAGACCTCCAGCCCGTCTTTGAAATACGACCATTGATCGACCACATTGTCGTCGTTCGTGTCGACGAATCGCCGCAGGATCGAGCCGTCGGGCCCCGTGACAATCCAGCCCACGTGGCCGTCGATTTTTTTGGCCGAAATCGCGCATTTGGCGATTTCCTCGGCCGCGGGCCGATCGTAGTCAACGCCGGCCTGAACGGGCATGAGTTTCAACGCCTGATCGGCCGAAGGCGCCGCCGCAACACTCGACGCCGCCGACATCGCCAAGACCATTCCGCACGCACCGGCCAAGCTGCAAAGAAAAGACCGCCTCATGGACAGGCTCCTTCCTGATTCAATTCAGAAGACTCCCTTTCCCGATCGCCGGCAAACCCGGCGGATACACGCCTCTTAGTGTTTCGGCGCGAGAGAGGTTGCTACATAATCCGATTGCGAAGAATTTTCCGGTTTCGCGCATTGGCGGCAAAAAGGCAGTATGGGCAATCTGTTCTGACGAAGGGGGCAAGTCCATGTTTTCGGGCGATATGTAAAGGCCATTGTGCAGTACGTGTGAGCCAAAAAATGGACCAGCCCCCTTTACTGCACCGGTTTTAACGCGGTGTCTTGAACGTGGATCACGCTCGTGATAACATTAGGAGATTTTATACAGCGTGCATCCCCCGTTGTGTGGGACGCGACGGACCAACCGGCTTTTAGGGCCGGACTTGAAAAGGTATTACTTGTGCCACGCCGCAACGACATTCGGAAGATACTGCTGATTGGCTCGGGTCCTATTGTGATCGGCCAGGCCTGCGAGTTCGACTATTCAGGCACTCAGGCCTGCAAGGCCCTGCGCGAAGAGGGCTACGAGGTCGTGCTGGTCAATTCGAATCCGGCGACGATCATGACCGATCCCGACACGGCCGACCGCACGTATATCGAGCCGCTTTCGTGGGAGATCGTCGAGAAGGTGATCGCCGCCGAGCGGCCGCAGGCCCTGTTGCCGACGCTCGGCGGCCAGACGGGATTGAATTTGGCGATGGATCTGCATCGCCACGGCGTGCTGCAAAAATACGGCGTCGAGATGATCGGTGCCAACGCCGCGGTGATCGAGAAGGCCGAGGCCCGCGACCAGTTCAAGGTGGCAATGGAGCGCATCGGACTCGAAGTGCCGCGCGGCCGAACGGTCGGCAGCTTGGACGAAGCCCGGCAGGCCGTGCAAGAAATCGGTCTGCCGTGCGTTGTGCGGCCCAGTTTTACCCTCGGCGGCACGGGATCGAGCATCGCCTACAACCGGAACACCTTCGACGAG
>CAYMQL010000308.1:0-4170 GCA_964392255.1 uncultured Planctomycetaceae bacterium
GGCGCGTCGGGTGCCACTGCTGGCTTGTCCAGCAGTGGACCAAGCACGGTTGGACAAGCCAACCGTGGCACCCATGCCGACAAGATAATTCCGGTCGAAAGCGTGCACCTGTGCGACTATCCGACGGGCGATCCGGCTGCGATCGACCAAAATCTTTCCGAGCGGATGGCCTTGATGCGCGAAATCGTTTCGTTGGGCCGCAGCGCCCGGATGGGCGCGAAGCTGAAAGTCCGCCAGCCGCTGAAACAAGTCGAGGTCGTGCTGGCCGACCAATGCCACCGCGCGTGGCTCGAAGAGCACGCCGCGCTGATCTGCGACGAACTGAACGTCAAGCGAGTGGAATTCATCGACAAGGCCGAGCAATACATCACCTACACGGTGCTGCCCGACCTGAAGCGGCTTGGGCCGCGTTTGGGCAAACGGCTGCCGGCGGTGAAAAAACTGCTTTCCGAGTCGGACGGCGGCCGGTTGCTGGCCGAGTTGGAGTCGCAAGGCAGCGCGGCGCTGCCGCTGGCCGACGGCCCGATCGTCTTGGACCGCGACGACATCCAAGTCCGCCTCCAGGCCAAAGAAGGCTGGGCCGCGGCCCAAGGCCGTTCGATCGTCGTGGTGCTGGCCACCGAGCTGACGCCCGAGTTGATTCGCGAAGGGCTTGCTCGCGAGTTGGTCCGCACCATCCAAGACCGCCGCAAGGAGATGGGCTGCCAATTTACCGACCGGATCGTGGTCGGGCTCGCGACCGATTCAGCCGAACTGAAGGCGGCCGTCGAGCAGTTCGGCGACTACATTCGCAGCGAAACGCTGGCACTGCAAATCAACCATGCGGTGATGCCCAACGTCGAAGTCATTGAGACCAAAATCGGCGACCAACAGCTCAAGCTATACGTCAAGGTGGCGTAGCGCCCGCGAATGCTCCGCTCTTGCCGCCGCGGCGATTCTGCGGTACGATCCAAGCGACAATGAATTGACGCACAAGCGTCAAACGGTGCTGCTTCCTGGGAAATTGCAAACCTGAGTCCTCGGACTCTTGAATGTCAGAAGCAGCACGCAAGACCGCGTTCCCACCAAGGGAACGTCGGCTGGGCGCTGTTCTGACAACCCCGTTGCAAGGGTCCCGGGAACGGCCTCGGTTCGGCGTTCCTTTTTTTGTTGGGCCACAGGTCGCTTATGGTTACCCAAGACGAAGCCAGACTGATTGCGGAGTACGAGCGCTTGCGGGATCGGCTGTTCGAGGTCGAGGCCATCGCCACGGCCATCGATCAACGGTTGGTCGAAATCGAACAGAAGCTGCCCGAACGATACGTCCACCCCGACGATCGAAAAAAGCCGCGTAGGAAGCAGGGCCATAGCGGGGGCTAGAAAACGCAACAGTCCGGGCCGCCCATCGCTGGGACTGGCGCCGGACTGTTTCCCCCCCTGGGATATTTCTCGACGTAGGACGGGCTTTCCGCCTGTCCATACGATGTTCTATGCTACGGGTGCTGATAATCGGTATCCGACCATGCCGCACTTTGGCAAAGTTTCCTAATTAGTCGGCCACATCTGAAACTAGGCAAGACGGGTTGTCTGCAAAGATTCTCTGCCGGAAATTCCAGGTCGATTGGCTTGCCAGGCGTTCAAAACGCCCTTGCTCCTCGATGGCTCGACGGCAGATCGCCGTTTCGCCTCATAAACTTTGCCGATTAGGTCGATCTTGAGGGTGCCCCGGTTCGCCGTGCGCGCGTCGCAGATGCCCTACGATCACACAAGGACTCGATCCAATATGAACAGGCCAAACCAACTCGCCCAATCTATTGCCAAATCGCCGTTTCTTTGGGGGGGGCTCGGCGCGATCGGGTTTTACGCCCTGATCCATTTCGGGCCGCTGAACATCGAGATCGTGAAGCGCTACTTTGCCAACCATCCTGTGGAATACATCGAGGCGGCGATGTTCGCCGTGGGGTTGGCGGCCCTGATCCTCAAGGCCCTCGATGTGGCCGCCCAACGCGCGGGGCTCGGGCGTTCGCCCCTGGGCGAAGCCGCCGCGCCGCAACCGGTTGAAGAGTCCGCGGCTCTGTTGGCGAGGCTCGACCGACTGCCCAGCCGACGTCAGGGCGAATACTACGTCGCCCGGCTGAGGGCGGCCCTTGAGCACGTGCGTCAACGCGGCTCGGCCGACGCGCTGGACGACGAGCTGAAATATCTCGCCGACCTCGACGCCGCACGGCTGCACAACGGCTACGGACTGTTTCGCGTGATCGTCTGGGCCATTCCCATCCTCGGCTTCCTCGGCACGGTGATCGGCATCACGATGATGCTCACTGGCGCCGCCGAAATCGCCAGCGGCGCCGACCAAGCGGCGATGTTCAAGATATTCGAGGGTCTTGGGCTGAAATTCGACACCACGGCCTTGGCCCTGACGCTGTCGATCATTTTGATGTTCATTCACTTTCCGGTCGAGCGGGCCGAAACGGCGCTTCTGGAAGAAGTGGATCGCCGGGTGCAGCGGGAGCTTTCCGGACGTTTTATGACCACGCCCGTTGACGGCGACGGCCAGTTGCTCGCGCTGCGCCGCGTGGCCGAGACGATGCTGCAAGCCACCGAGGTCCTCGCGCGGCGTCAGGCCGAGCTTTGGGAGGCGTCGGTCGATGCCGCGGCGAAACGCTGGTCGCACATGGCCGACGCCGCCGGTCAACAGGTCAAGTCGGCCATGACGGCCGCGGCCGGCGAGTTGGCCAGTCGGGCGGAAGTGCTCGAGCGGGCCATCGCCGCCGCCGGCGACGTCGTTCGGCTGGAAGACGCGCTGAATCGCAATCTGAACACGTTGGCCGGCGCGAAGCATTTTGAGCAGACCGTGCTGAATCTGGCCGCGGTTGTGAATTTGCTCAGCGCCCGACTGTCGGAAACGCCTTCGACCGCCTCGCCGATCAAGCTGGAACCCGCTCGACGCTCGGTCCACGCCGCATGAAAGCGACTTCGCTAACCCAACGCCGCACGAGAGCGCAGACGGGGCCGGGCATTTCGCTCTTCCCGTTCCTGGCGGTATTGATCTGCACGATGGGCGCGCTGGTGCCGCTGATGCTGGTCATCGGCCGCACCGCCCGACTTCAGGCCGAGGCTGCCGCCGTGGAAAAAGCGTCCAGCCAAAGCGTCGAGCTGAAAACTCAACGCGAGGACTCGCGGTGGCGCATCGAACAACTGAAAAAATCGCGGGCAACGACCGAACAGCAGTTGTCCGACGCCCGGCTCGAGTTGGGCCACATCGAAGACCACTCGCGGCAGTTGCAAAACCAGCTTGCCCAGTACGAAAAAACGCTCGGCGACCTCGAATCGCTCGAACAGAACGACCGGCAGCGCGTCGCCCAATCACAGGCTGAGTTGGAACGCATCCGGTCGCAGATTCGCACGGCGAAGGAAGATTTGCATAAGACGCAAGAGACCGCCGCCCTGCGGCCTCGATCGTATGCCGTGGTGCCGTACGAAGGTCCGAACCAGACGCGCCGCCGGCCGATCTATCTGGAGTGCCGCGAGGATGCGGTCGTGTTGCAGCCCGAGGGAATCGAGCTTGGCGAGGCGGATTTTGAGGGACCGCTGGGGCCCGGCAATCCGCTGGCCGCGGCGCTGCGTGCCGCGCGCGAGTATTTGCTGGCTCAGCGCGATTTCGACCCGCAGCTTGGCGAGCCGTATCCGATGCTTTTGGTTCGGCCCGAGGGCATTGCGGCGTATTATGCGGCCCGGGCGGCGATGAAATCGTGGGGATTCGATTTTGGCTACGAGTTGGTCGACGATGGCTGGAATCTGGCCTATCCGCCGCCCGATCCGCGGCTGGCCGAGGTGGTTCGGCAGGTCATCGCATCGGCTCGCCAGAGCCAGGCGCAACTAATCGCCGCCGCGCCGCGCCAGTACGGCCGCGGGCCGCGGGTGGCCTATCGCGCTTCGCCCGGCGGCGGCTTCGTTCGGGAAAGCGGCCCCGCTGATGAAGAAGAATACGACGGCGGCGGTTACGTGCCGGCCGGCTTCGAAAGGGGAGAGGGGAGAGGGGAGAGGGGAGAGGGAAACAAAGACAGGGGAGAGGGACCGGCTTACAACCCGTATCTTGCGGCAACCGCCGGGGCAACAGGCGGTGGATACAACTCCAGCGGCGCTCAAACTGGCAATGAGTTCAATGGCGGCAGCAGAACGTCGGGCGGA
>CAYMQL010000309.1:0-4165 GCA_964392255.1 uncultured Planctomycetaceae bacterium
GCGACGTATTCGGCCCGCGAAAGCGACGCGCTCCAGTCGGGCTCGGGCAGCGAACGGCGATCGATCTTGCCGCTGTTGGTCGTCGGCAGGGCGTCCAGGGCGATGAACACGGTGGGGATCATATAATCGGGCACGCGCTGGGCCAGATAGCGCCGCAATTCGGCGGCGTCCGGTTCGATGCCCGGCTGGCCCACGACGTAGGCCGCAAGATGAACGTCGCCGACCGTGCGCTGTCGGGCCGCCACGGCCGCGTCGGCCAGCAGCGGATGTTCGCGCAACACCTGCTCGACCTCGCCCGGCTCGACCCGAAATCCGCGAATTTTTACCTGATTGTCGCTGCGGCCGAGAAAATCGAGCTGGCCGTCGGCTCGCCATCGCGCGCGGTCGCCGGTGCGGCACAGCCGTGCCTGGCCGCCGGCAAACGGGTCGGGCGGAAATCGCTCGGCGTTCAGCTCCGCATGGATATAGCCGCGGGCCACTCCCTCGCCGCCGATGTACAAATCGCCCGGCACGCCGATCGGCGCCGGCCGCATCTGCGCATCGAGCACGTAGAGCCGCACATTGGCAAACGGGCGTCCGATGGGGGTCGAAACCGCGTCGGCCAGCGCGTCGGCGTCGCCCTCGAAATACGAACTGTCGATCGTGGTTTCCGTCAGCCCGTAGGAATTGATCAACCGAACCTGCTTTCCCAATACGCGGCTCGCCCGGCGGTGGTCGGCCGCATACCAGGCGTCGGAACCGACCGCGACCAGACGGAGCGATTCGGCCTTCCGTCCGGTTTCGTCGAGGTACTGCACCAGATTTCGCAAAACAACGGGAACGAACTCGGCGGCCTCGATTCGCTCGCGCCCAATCAAGTCCAGCAGGCGTTCGGCGTCGAGCAGGACCTCTTTTCGGCAAACGACCAGCGCGCCGCCGGAGCAAAACGCTCGGACCATGTCGCCGGCGAACACGTCGAAGCCGAAGCTGGCCATCTGCAAGTGCGATCGGACGTCGGTCTTCAGCCGGTAGGCGTCTTCCCAGCCGTAGTAAGCGTTCAGCAGATTGCCGTGCGTGATCATCACGCCCTTCGGCCGCCCGGTCGAGCCCGAGGTATATAAAATGTATGCCAGACTGTCGGCCGACGCGCGGCCGTCGATGTTTTTTTCGTCGAAACTGTCGTCGGTCGCTTCGTCCAGCAACAGCAGCCGATCTTTCTCCACACCCAAGGCGGCCGCAAACTTGCCTTTCGTGACGACCAGCGCCGTCTGCGAATCGTGCAAGATGTAGCGGACGCGCTCTTCGGCGTCGCGTGTGTAGGCCGGATCGAGCGGCACATAGGCCCCGCCCGCTTTCATCACGCCCAGCACCGCCGCAAACAACGCGGGCGACCGCTCCAGACAGACGCCGACGCGGACCTCGGGCACGACGCCTCGCTCTTGCAGCCGCCGCGCTAACTGGTTCGCTCGCCGATTCAATTCGCCGTAGGTCCAACGTTGGTCGCCCAACATGACGGCGACCGCCTCGGGATGTTGTTCCGCTTGGGCCTCGAACAGATGATGCGCCAGCCGGGTCCGATCGTACGGACGCAACGTTTGGTTCCATTGTTCGAGCATCCGCCGCCCTTGATCTTCCGAAAGCAGCGGCAGCGAGGCGATCGGAGCGTCGGGCGTGCGAACCGCCGCGGCCACAAGCACTTCGTACTGCTCGACCATCCGATCGATCGTTTCAGGCCGGAACAAATCGGTGCTGAAACCCAGTCCGCCCTGAAAACCGCCTTCGCGCTCGAACAGTTCAAGCGTCAGATCGAAATTGGCCGACGGCGGCGCGGGGCTGTCGTCCAACGGCGCGATTTGCAGCTCCGTCTCGGGCGACGGCGGCAGCTTGATGTTTTGCAACGCGAACATCACCTGGAACAGCGGATTGCGGCTCAGATCGCGCGGCGGCTTTACGGCGTCGACCACCTGGTCCAGCGTCATCTCTTGCCGCTCGAAAGCGTCGAGCGCCGTCTGCTTCACCCGGGCCGTCAAATCGCGGAAACTCATCGCGCCGCTCAGCCCCGCCCGCAACACGACGACGTTCACAAAATAGCCGATCAGCGACTCCGTGCCCGGTTGGTTGCGATTGGCCACCGGCACGCCCACCGCAAAATCATCTTGGCCGCTGTAGCGCGCCAAAAGGGCCTCAAACGCCGCCAGCAAGGTCATAAACGGCGTTACGCCCTCGCGGCGACAAAAATCCAACACCGCGGCGCTCGTTTCGGGCGAAAGACGGCACGGCCGGCTCGATCCGCGCGTGGTGCGGATGGCCGGACGCGGGTAGTCGGTCGGCAATTCCAACGCCGGCACGCCGCCAAGCTGCTCGCGCCAATAACCGCGCAGCCTTTCGAGCCGCGGGCCGCTTAGCAGCTTGCGCTGCCACGCCGCAAAGTCGGCGTATTGGATGGGCAACTCAGCGAGCGGCGATGGACGCCCCGCCGCGAAGGCCGGATACAACTCGGCCAGTTCGTAGAGCAAAATGCCCATCGACCAGCCGTCGTGAATGATGTGGTGCGTGCTGGCCACGGCCGCATAGTCGTCGGGGCCGCGCCGAAGCAGCGTTATGCGGATGAGCGGCCCGCTTTCGAGGTCGATCGGCTGATTCATCTCGTCGGCGATGCGCCGCCGAAGCTCGGCCTCGCGATTTTCGGCCGGAATGTCGCTAAGATCGACGATCGGCAGCGAACTCTCGGGCGCGGGCGCAATCACCTGCACCGGGCCGCCGCCCGACTCGGGGAACGTTGTGCGCAGAACCTCGTGCCGACGCGCAATCTCGCGCAGCGACTGCTCGAGCGCCGCGATATTGAGCGGCCCGCGAACGTTGAGCGCCAGGTGCAGCATGTACGTCGGGCGTTCCGGTTCGAGCCGGTCGAGAAACCACAGGGCCTCTTGATTGAACGACAGCGGCAGTGCTTCATCGCGCGGAACGCGCACCAGTTGCGGCGCGGCGGCGGCAGCGTCCGGAGCGGCGGCCGAAAGAGCCGCCTCCATCCGCTCGGCCAGCGCTGCAATCGTCGGCGTCTCGAACAATTCGCGCAGCGGCACCGACGTCCCGCGACCAAAATGCGAGGCCACGAGGTTCAGCAAAATCGCCGCCTGCAACGAATCGCCGCCGAGTTCGAAAAAATTGTCGTGTACGCCAACTGGCGCGATCGAAAGCACTTTCGACCACGCATCGACCATCGTCTTCTCAAGTTCCGATCGCGGGGCGACGTAGGGCGTAATCAACTCGGGCCGCGTACGCGTCTGCTGCTCGCCGTCGTCGGCCGGCGACGGGCTCGCGGTCTCCGATTCGCTTGCCAACGCGCCGGCAAGCCACTTGCTGTGCGGGGCCCAGTGCCGGTGACGCTGCCACGGATACGTCGGCACGCGGACGCAGCGGCCGGCCGGGGCAAGCTGCTTCCAAAAAAGCTCGGCCCCCGCGGCATACAGAACGCCCAGCCCGCCGATCGCGTCGATTTCGCCGGGCACGACGATTCCAGGCAACATCTCGCGATCGAACGACGCCGGTCCGACCTCGAGGCACAGATCGATGTTGCGCCGGCCAAGCTCGGCCGGCGCCGCAGTCGGATCGGGAACTGCGCCGATTTTTGCGTTGGCAACATCGGAGCCGTCCCCCTCGCCGCCGCGTTCTGCAAGGCACGCCCGCCAATGTTCGTCGCCGAGATCAGGCCCCGGATGCGTTTTGCCGTCCACGCAAGAGAGGAACGGAAGCGAGGCCGATCGCGGCTGCACGCCCGAACGGCTTCCGCTTTCCGTCGCAAGCCGCAAGGCATCTTCCGCCGTAAGAATTCCGGCCGCTGCGGCCGCTGCAAGTTCGCCCGCGCCGCGGCCGACGACTAGATTGGGAACAATTCCGGCACGCCGCCGCCAGGCCGTCAGAGCCAATTGCATCGCGACGATTGCGACGCGCGCCCGAGCCGGATCGGTCCATAGAGACTCGTCGCCAAAGGCAGCCGCAAGCGGCCAACCGGCCTCGCGCTGCACCATCGCGTCAATCTCTTGCAGCTCGGCGGCGAAGTCGGGCATTGCCGCGGTCAGTCGCGGTGCGAAAGCCCGCCATCGCGAAACGTCGCCGTCGAAAAGAAATGCGATTTTCAGATCGCGCCCGTACGGTTTTCGGCCGACTCGAATCTCCTTGCATTCGC
>CAYMQL010000310.1:0-4154 GCA_964392255.1 uncultured Planctomycetaceae bacterium
GAATCGCGCAATTACATCATTCCCGGCCTGATCGCCGTCATTATGATGGTCATTGCGGCGCTGCTGACCTCGCTGACGGTCGCCGGAGAATGGGAACGCGGCACGATGGAGCAGTTAATCGCGACGCCGGTGAAGCCATCCGAACTGATTTTAGGCAAGCTGCTGCCGTATTTCGCCATCGGGCTGTTCGACGTGGCGATTGCCGTGGTGATGGGCGAGTACGTATTTCGCGTCCCGCTGCGCGGCAGCGTCGCGCTCTTGTTCGGCACGTCGGTATTGTTCCTGACCGGCGCACTGGCGATGGGCATTCTGATCAGTATTTTGACGAAGAGTCAACTGCTTTCCAGCCAGGTGGCGGTCGTGGCTACGTTTTTGCCCGCATTTTTGCTCTCCGGATTCATTTTCACCATCGCCAACATGCCCCAGGCCATCCAGATCGTGACCTATCTGGTGCCCGCGCGCTATTTCGTGGCGATTCTCAAAGGGATCTATCTGAAGGGCGTCGGGCTCGAAATCCTCGCGGGCCAGGTCGTCCTTTTAATCGTCTATGCGGTTGTCATGATGTTGCTGGCTAACTGGAAGTTCAAAAAGAAACTGACGTAACAAACAAGGCAACAGACAAGTGAATAGCCGGGGGCTAACAGCCCCCGGTTATTGAGTTTTCAACACACACAGATGTTCGAACGCATCCGCCACATGCTGATCAAGGAGTTCATCCAGGTCTTTCGCGACCCGCGGATGCGCGTGGTGATCTTCTTGATCCCCTGCGTGCAGGTGCTGGTGATCGGCTACGCCGTGTCGACCGACGTGAAACACGTGCGAACGGCCGTCTACGATCTGGACAACAGCCGGGCGAGCCGCGAGTTGATCGCACGGTTCGTCGGGTCGGGCTATTTCGACGTCGCGGCCGTCGCGGGCAACGACGCCGAAGCTCAGCGTTTGCTCGACCGAAGCGACGTGACCGCCGTGCTGCGATTCAATCGCGGCTTTGCCGAAGACCTGCGTGCGGGCCGCACCGCCCGGCTGCAAATCCTCGTCGACGGCACCGACTCGAACACGGCCAGCATCGCCGCCGGATATGCTACGAAAATCGCCACGGCCTATTCACAGCAAATTCAGACGGAGCGCGTCGCGCGCGCGTTGGGGCCGGCGGGCAGGTCCGGCATGGTCGAGCTGCGCACCCGGGCGTGGTTCAATGAGAACTTGGAAAGCCGCAACTTTTTCGTGCCCGGCGTGCTGGCCATCGTCGTCGCGCTGAGCACCCTGCTGCTGACGAGCATGGCGGTGGTGCGCGAGAAAGAGATCGGCACGATGGAACAAATACTAGTCACGCCGATTACGCCCGCGGAGTTCATTCTGGGCAAGACCGTGCCGTTTGCACTGATCGGCTTCGCCGAAGTGCTGCTCGTGACGCTGATCGGCGTGTTCTGGTTCGAGGTTCCGATCCGCGGCAGCCTGCTGTTGCTGTTTTTGAGCACGGGCCTGTTCCTGATGAACACGCTCGGCGCGGGACTGTTGATCTCGACCTACAGCCAGACGCAGCAGCAGGCGATGATGACCACGTTCTTCGCGTTCTTTCCGGCAATGCTGCTTTCCGGCTTCGCATTTCCGATCGCCAACATGCCCGAGGTCGTGCAGTGGCTGACGGTGGTCAATCCGCTGCGTTATTTCTTGGTGATCGTTCGCGGCATCTTTTTGAAGGGCGTTGGGATGGACGTGCTCTGGCCGCACATGCTGCCGCTGCTGCTGATGGGCACGGCCCTGCTTTATCTGGCGGTCCGCCGTTTCCACAAGACGCTATAGCGGCACAGCAAGGGCGTCGGCGGCGTCGGGCAGGCTCTATCGCATAGGATGATTTTTCGGCCGGTCTATTGACGCCCTTGTTGCGCCGTGGTAGGCTTGCCGTTATTGTTGGCGTTGGTGGTCGGTTTCTTCCGTTGAAGGGCCGACGTACAGGGAACCCGGTGTGAATCCGGGACGGTCCCCGCCGCTGTAACCGAGTGATTGCAGGAACCCGTTCTATTGGCCATTGCCATCGTCCTTTCGGGGAATATGGCGAGAAGGCCGTGCGTTCCTGAACTCGGGAGTCAGAAGACCTACCAACGCAAAAATTGCGGCATTCCGCGCGGGACGGAAGTCGCGAGGTCGTCGTTGGAGCGGTTGCGCCCCTGAAGTTGATCGGGTTGTCGTTTTCCGTGCGCTCAGCGTGCGCGCAGAACTGCAACGCCGAACGGTTCGGGCTGCGCGCACCGCGCGTCATGGTCGACTGTCCTGCACCGCGGCCGCGGGCGATTCGCCTGCTTCCGCACGCTTTTACGCTCGTAGAGTTGCTGGTCGTTATCACGATCATCGGCATGTTGATTGCGCTGTTGCTGCCGGCCGTGCAGGCCGCGCGCGAGGCCGCTCGCCGGCTCGCTTGTTCCAATCATTTGCGGCAAATCGGCATCGCCCTGCAAGGCTACCATGCCGCCATCGGCATGTTTCCGCCGGGCGGCATCGAGCATCGCGCAAGAATTAACGCCGCCACAGGCAAACCTTACGGCGCCGCCGGTCGGCAGTTGGCGTGGTCAACGTTTTTGCTGCCGTATCTCGAACAAGAAGGCTTGTATCGTCAGCTCGACTTGGGCAAAGCGTTTGACGCGGCCGAAAACGCGGCGACGGCCGCGGCGCTGATTCCGGTCTATGTGTGTCCGAGCGTGCCCGACGGCAATTGTCTGAAACAGGGCCGCGGCCCCTGCCAATACGGCGGCATCTACGGCGAGCGGATCACGAGTCCAAACAGCCCGCCGAAGGGCGTCATGCTCTATGACCAGGCGATTTCGATTGCCGAGATTCCCGACGGAACGTCTTTCACGCTGATCGTCGCCGAGGATGGCGATTTTGGCGACGGGCAGTGGATCAACGGCTTGAACGTTTTCGACCAAGCATACGCGATCAATCGCGCGCCGGAGTTCGAGAACGACATTCGCAGTAAGCATCCGGGCGGGGCCAATGGGGCGTTCTGCGACGGATCGGTTCACTTTCTAAGCGAAACCCTGGATTTGGAGATTCTCGCCGCGCTCTGCACCCGGGGCGGCCGGGAGACGATCCGATGGCCCTGAACCAACGCGGCAGCGGAAAGGAGGTGACGGCGAAATGACGTAATCCGAAAGGCGCGCGGGGTCGCGCGCGAGAGTCGCCGAAAAGGCGGCAAGGTTCTTCTGTGGGCAATTGCCCTTCCAACACACTATTTCAATACCATTTTTAGGAGAACGAGAATGCTTCGGAGATGGATATTCGCCGGCATGTTTTTGCCGTGCTTGACCGCCGCGGCGTCGGCGGGACCCTATGTTCCCGCGGCCGGACTGGCCGGATCGACCGCCATTGAGAAAACCGATTCCGCGTTCGCAGCCTGGGCGACCGGATATCAGGATTACCTGGTTGGAGCGGATTGCGCTGCAAACTGGCAAACGCCGGACAAAGCGCTCGGCCAAGCCGTCGGCGACAGCTACGACATCTGCTGTCTCGGCAACGGCGGACGCATCACCTTGACGTTCGACGCGCCGATCCGAAACGGCGACGGCTGGGACTTCGCCGTGTTCGAAAACAGCTTCAGCGATACGTTTCTCGAACTCGGCTACGTCGAAGTGTCGTCCAACGGCGTCGATTTCTTTCGATTCGCCAACGATTCGTTGACGGCCTCGCCGGTTTCTGCGTTCGGCTCGGTCGACGCCACGAACATCGACGGGCTGGCCGGCAAATATCGCCAGGGATACGGCACGCCGTTCGATTTGGAGCAGCTTTCCGGCGTTTCGTCGCTGCTAAACGTCGACTCCGTTGCGTTTGTCCGCATCGTCGACATCGTCGGCGACGGCACGTACCTGGATTCCAGCGGCGATGTGATCTACGACCCGCACAAAACCACCGGGAGCGGCGGATTCGATCTGGACGCGGTCGGTGTGATCCACGCCGTGCCCGAGCCGGGCGGCTTGGCGATGCTTGCTGCGGCCCTGGCCGCTGCTGTATGTTTGCGGCGCAAGCGGACCGCGGCGACTGCCGCGATCTTGTTGGCGTTCGGCGGGTTTGCGGGAACAGCCGGCGCCGAAACCATCGTCGGCTTTGAAGACCTCGCTTTGGCCGCGGATTCCTACTGGAACGGCTCGGATCTTTCGGGC
>CAYMQL010000311.1:0-4143 GCA_964392255.1 uncultured Planctomycetaceae bacterium
GTGTGAAATCCCGCCATTTTGACATTCACAATTTTGGCTATGGTCGTGTACTAGTTCCTTGCAAAATTACTTTTCTGGACCGCTACCGGCCGTTATCCATCTTTCCGAAAACCATCCGGCCGGCGCTGGTCTGCAAAACGCTGGTCACCGAGATGGGCACGGTCCGGCCGATATGTTCGCGGCCCGACTCGATGACGACCATCGTGCCGTCTTCCAGATATCCCACGCCTTGCCCCGGTTCTTCGCCGGCCTTGACAACGCGAACCTCGACGCGCTCGCCCGGCATGAACACCGGCTTCAGCGCATTGGCCAGATCGTTCAGGTTGATGACGGTCACGCCCTGAAGCTGGGCAATTTTGTTCAGGTTGTAGTCGTTCGTAACCAGCTTGCCGTGCAAATGCTTCGCCAAGGTGACCAGCTTCAGATCGACCGACAATCCGGCGAACTCGGGCAGGTCGCGGTCGTAGATGATCAGTTCGATGTTGGCGTCGGCCCGCAAACGGTTGAGAATGTCGAGTCCGCGCCGGCCGCGGCCGCGGCGCAGCCGATCCGAGCTGTCCGCAATGCCCTGCAACTCGCCGATGACGAACTTCGGCATCACTAGTTGGCCGTCGAAAATATGGGTTTCGACCACGTCGGCGATTCGGCCGTCGATCACGACGCTGGTATCGAGAATGCACGGCTGCGACCCCTTCACCTCCTTGGCGAACTCGACGTACGGAATAATGAAGCGGAAATCGTCCTTCGTCTGCATCAACACGCTGATGCAAACATAGCAGAGTACCAGCCCCAACACCAATTGAAGGGCGTCTCGCACTGAATCCAGAATTGGCAGCGGCACAATCGCCAATCCCAAAACGTAGGTGAGCAAAAGCCCGACCAACATGCCGAAGTACACGGCCGTGATCGTGTCGAGCCGCTTGCGGCGCACAAGCATGTCGACCAAAATCACGAACACCGCCAAGCCGATCAGCCCGCCGAGAACCACATAGGCCAGCCACGGGTATTGCGACGGAATCAGGTCGGTCTTAAAAAATGAGACGCCGAGCCCAGCCGCGACCAGCACGAAGAAAAATCGCAATATAAAAAGAGCCATACCCGATGTAGCCTCCTGCGCTCGTTCTTGGTATTGTAGAGGCGCAGCAAAGGGGCCAATAGTCCCCCTCCTCCATTCTTGCCGCATTTTTCACCAACATGCCAACTATGAACGCTACCAACGTTGCACTCGCTCAACTCGACGCAGCCGCCGCAAAAAAACAACTCTCCCCCTCGGCCGTCCAGAACCTCCGCATTTGGCTTACCCAGCCGTGTCTTCGCGACTATGTTCCCCAAATCGCCGAAAACCTACAGGCGGAAAACTGGCGGGAACTCGAAGACGCCTTCTGGACCACCATCCCCTTCGGCACCGGCGGCCGCCGCGGACGCATGTTCCCTTTCGGTTGCAACGCCATCAACGACCGAACGATCGGCGAAAGCGCCCAGGGCCTGGCCGACTACGTCAAGCAGCAAGCCGCCGCCGATCCCCAGCGCGATCCAAAACGCGGCCTGAGCTGCGCTGTGGCCTACGACACCCGACACCGTTCCCGCCACTTTGCCGAACTTTGCAGCGAGATCATGGCCGCGGCCGGGTTTACGGTCTACTTTCTCGACGGCTATCGCAGCACGCCCGAGCTTTCGTTCGCCGTGCGCCACAAACGCTGCGACTGCGGCATCATGGTGACCGCCAGCCACAACCCGCCTTCGGACAACGCAGTGAAGGTCTACGGTCCCAGCGGCGGACAATTCGTCCCGCCGCACGACTCGGCCTCGATCAAGGCGATGGAGCAGGTCACATGGATCGAGCGAACGCCCTTCGACGAAGCGATGGCCGCCGGAATAATCATCTACTGTCAGGAGGAAGTCGACGCGGCGTTCATCAAGGCAGTGCTGGCCCAGAGCCTTGCGGGTCCCCGCAATTTGAAAATCCTCTATTCTCCCTTGCACGGCGTCGGTGCGTCGGCCGTTTGCCCCGTTCTGAGCGAGGCCGGTTTCCGCAACGTTGAAATCTTCGGTCCCCACGCCGAACCTAGCGGCGATTTTCCCAACGTCCCCAAACACGTCGCCAATCCGGAAAACGCCGCCGTTTTCGACGCCATGATCCGTCATGCCGAGCAATCCGGCGCTGAGTTGATCTTGGCGACCGATCCCGATTGCGACCGGTTGGGCTGCGCCGTCCGAACGTCGCTCGACGCCGATGCCCCCTGGACCACGCTGACCGGCAATCAACTCGGATCGCTGCTGGTCGACTATCTGCTGGCCGCCCGGCGGGCCGCCGGCACGCTCACGCCGCGTCATTATGTGGTCAAAACCCTGGTCACGACCGAATTGATTCGCCGCATCGCCGACCGCTACGGCGTCGAAACGGCCGGCAATCTGCACGTAGGGTTCAAGTGGATCGGCGCCGAGATCGACGCCCGCGGGCCTGATTATTTCGTCTTCGGCGCCGAAGAATCCTACGGTTTTCTGGCCGGCGGCCACGTCCGCGACAAGGACGGCGCCGTCGCCTCGCTGTTGACCGCCGAAATGGCCGCAAGGCTCAAGGCCGAAGGCAAAACCCTCGCCCAGCGCCTCGACGAACTCATGCTGGAATACGGCTGCTTCGCCGAGTCGCAAATCAACATCCAGATGCCGGGCGAAAAAGGCATGGACGACATGCGAAACCTGATGGCCCGGCTGCGCAGCGCGCCGCCGCACCGTCTTGGCGGCATGGCCATCGCCCAGGTCCGCGACTACCAAAGCGGAACGGTGAAAAAGGCGTCCGGCGCTGTTCTGCCGCTCGACGCGCCCAAAGGCGACCTCGTCGTCTTCGACCTGGAGACGGAAGGCAATTATCTGGCGATCCGCCCCTCGGGCACGGAGCCGAAAGTGAAAATCTATCTGTTCGCCTACGATCCACCGGCCGCGATCGTCGACATCGCATCGACGAAGGCCGTTTTGGCCGAACGGCTGAGG
This sequence comes from uncultured Planctomycetaceae bacterium, assembly GCA_964392255.1. Classification (GTDB taxonomy): domain Bacteria; phylum Planctomycetota; class Planctomycetia; order Pirellulales; family Thermoguttaceae; genus CAYMQL01. Next base: position 2,992 of record CAYMQL010000311.1, read on the forward strand.
ACCTTGGGCGACGATTTCCGCGCCCTATCCGGCGCCTAGTGCTTTGTCAACCTTTGATTTTAGGATTGGGTGCCACTGGCTATGCCAGTGCTTTGCTTGGCCGTTCACGGGAAACCGGGCACTGGCATAGCCAGTGGCACCCAAAATCTTAACTGTGACAAAGCACTAGCCGCATTCATCCACCCATCCGCTTCCCTGTCGAATCAGATCAGGCCGTAGGGTTGCTGAACACTTCTTTCGGGATGCGCCGAACGGCCAGCGACAGCGCGATCCACGTCCACCCGTGGAACACCATCTCCACGCCGACCAGCGTGCCAAGCACCCAAATCACGTTCGGCGGAAACTGGTGATACAGCCGATAGACGATTACGCCCAGCAGCAGCGTAACCATGCCGTTCAGCAACGACCAGCCCGAGTAAGGATAGCGAATCACCAGCGCCGCGATCGTCCGAAACATGCCGATGACGATGAAGAACGACGCCATAAACAGCATCAGCGCCGCGGCCGACTGAAGCGGCCTGTCGGTAATCATGTAGCCGACCACCACGTACAAAATGCCCACGAGCAACTGGACCAACACGCCGCTCCACTTGCCGGTCCAAAACGCGGCGATGATGGTCGAGATGCCGGCCACCATGAGCATGATTCCCAGCACCACCACCGTGGCGAACGAGGTGACGGCGGGATAAATGATTGCCGCGATTCCGCAAACAACCAACAGAACGCCGTAGATCAACAACCAGCACCACTCCAAACGGAGGTGCTTGAACTCTTGCCGCAATTGTTCGCTGCGCGCCACAAGGTCTGCGTTGCCTTCGGTCATGGTTCGGTCCTTTCGTTCTGGAGGGCCGGACGGCCCGCTTCGGAAATATTTTTGCCCTGCTGAAAATGCGTCGCCGGCACGGAGCCGAACTCCATGCCAATATAACCATAGGGCGCAATCGGCCGGCAGTGCGACGCCTTGGCCTTGCAGCCCACCGCAACCCCCGCCTATGGGGTGGCTGGCTTGAAAAAACGCATGAATTTCAACCTAATTTTCATGGATCCGCGTGCGTCATCCGTTTTTTAGCCCCGGCACTTGTGCCGGGAGGTCCGGCAACCACTTCGATAAGGTGCTACCATTCCTGAAAAAAAACTGATTATCTACTAGGA
>CAYMQL010000312.1:0-4137 GCA_964392255.1 uncultured Planctomycetaceae bacterium
GTCGGCCGCCGGCCATCGCGCGACGGCGCTCACCGGATTCGAGACCGGCGCGCTGGTGGCCGAAGTGATTTTGGGCTTCCTGACGTTCACCGGCAGCTTGATGGCCGCCGGCAAGCTGATGGAAATCATCCCCACGCGCCCAATCACCTACAAAAATCAAAACGCGATCAACTTCACGCTGTTCGGCATCGCCATCCTGGCCGGCGCGCTGTTGGTCATCAATCCGGGCCTGTCGTGGCTGTTTCCGATCATCATCGTGCTGGCCCTGGCGTTCGGCGTGCTGTTGATTATCCCCATCGGCGGGGCCGACATGCCCACGGTCATTGCCCTGTTGAACTCCTACGCCGGCCTGTCGGCCGTCGCGATGGGTTTCGTGCTCAACAACAAGCTGTTGATCGCCGCCGGCGCGCTCGACGGCTCGTCGGGCTTGATCCTCTCGATCATCATGTGCAAGGCGATGAACCGCTCGTTCACAAACGTGCTGTTCGGGGCCTTCGGCCAGGTGCAGGCTAGCGCCGGCGCGGTCGAGCAGCGCACGGTCAAGAGCGCCACGGCCGAGGACGCCGCACAGATCATGGAGGCCGCCCGAAGTGTGGTGATTATCCCCGGCTACGGCATGGCCGTGGCTCAGGCCCAGCATCGGGTTCGCGAATTGTTCGACGCTCTGACAAAATCCGGCGTCGACGTGAAGTTCGCCGTGCATCCGGTGGCCGGCCGCATGCCCGGGCACATGAACGTGCTCCTGGCCGAGGCCGAAATTCCCTACGACAAGTTGATCGAGATGGAAGAGATCAACCCCGAAATGCCCGAGGCCGACGTGGCCGTGGTTTTGGGGGCCAACGACGTGGTGAATCCCGCGGCCCGGCACGACAAGAGCAGCCCGATCTACGGAATGCCGATCATCGACGCCGACAAGGCCAAAACGGTGTTCGTCATCAAGCGGAGCATGAATCCGGGCTTCGCCGGCATCGAAAACGAACTGTTCTACGGCGACAACACCCTGATGCTCTTCGGCGACGCCAAGGCGATGTTGACGAGCATCGTGCAGGCGATGAAAGAATGAGAACCGTCAGTTAGCGCGGGCGGTTTCGACGAGGGCGGTCGGCTGCTCCTTGCGGTAGCGGGCCACCTGAACGGCATACTTGTCGCTGAGGGTCTTTAAGTATTCAATGTACTTGGCGGGATCGTGCCCGCACTGCTCGGACATCCGTCGCCTGCTCTCGCGAATCTCCGCAATGACGGTTTCAGTGGCGTTCATCTTTCATCTCTCCCATGAGTTCGAGTGGCGTAACGAGCGTTGGCACATGAAGGTCCAACAACGCATTGATCCGCCGAATGTGCCCGAACTTGTTGGCGTTCGCCAGGTGTTCGCAATTCCAAGTGAGCAAGTAGTCGCACTTGTGGCGCGAGGCCAGTGCGAGGTGGAGGGCGTCTCCAAGGGGATTGTTGGGCATCACGCGATGTTTGATGTAAACCTCGACGATCTCCTGAATGTCATCCTCAATGGGAATTGCCGGCAGGCCAAGCGCCATTGCCAGAGCATCGTCCCGATGGGGAAGGCTTCCGGTGTCGAGTTCGGCGAGGACCGCCGTACTCGTTATCAACGAGTATCTCTGGCGATGGTCATTCCACCACTGGCGAGTCCAGTCCCGCATCGCGGTAATCGCCGGAGTCGTCCGCCGGTCGTGGTAGAAGCTGAAAATCGACGTTTCGATGTAGACGCTTTCGGCCATGACAACAATGCCCTTGGGCCTCCTCGTCTATTCTAGCACCAAGCACGTTCCCCGGCCACGGCTGGTTGGAAATCACATCCCAGCCTTTCTTCAATCCTCCGGGAAAGGCGTCTCCCGATGTTCCCCTGCGGCTCAGCCCACCGCAGCAATATTAGGGTCCGCCGTGTGGGCCGTAAGAGATTCGATGCGTTGCGCGGCTTGCGGCCGAAACGGTCCGCGAGGCGGACCCTACGGAATTTGCCGTGGTGTCTTTTTTGCCACGAGCCGTTCTTGCTCTTCCCGAAACTGCCGGCTTCGCTCGCGCCAATAGGCAACCTTCTCATCGAACGTCATGTTCTTGATGATTTCGTGAATCCGCAGCGCCCCTTGGCGTTTCATCTCAACGCAGTCGAAGGTTTTAGTCTTCATCACTGTTTACCTCCTGCGGCGTGTGGATGGCGATTGGCATATAGCCATGCGCGAGATTGACTCCATTGTACAGCGGAATCTTCTGAAAGTTGACGATGTGTTTGAAGTTCCAGCTTACGATCACAGAGCATTGCGATTCGGTTGCCATGGCAACATGCAGCGCATCAGTTTCCCACTTCTGCCCGACGATAGCTGCCGTCAAATAGGCTTCCTGTAAGCGAAGCGCCTCCTCAGTAATCTCGGCAGTTTCGGCGAACTGCCGCATTTCTCCGAACAGGTTGCGCACCTGTTCGGGTGCGCTCTGCAATTCGTCGCTCACGGCGGTTGAGACGACCAGCCGAAAACGGCCGGCCCGAACCAGCTCGAAGAACTCCCGGCTGGCGGCGGCGAATTCTTCGTCGAACGCTCCGCCGTAGACGGACGAGTCGGCATAAACGCGGATTGGCTTGCTCATCGGCTCTCCTTTAGTATTGTAGCACCCAGCCATGCTTTCGGCCAAGCCGCTTTGAAGAAAGTCGCGACAATGCACCAAAACGGTCCTAGAGTCCTCCATTTAGCCGGCGGGACTTGCCCGCCGCGTTTCACGGCTCGACCCGCCGCAGATAATGCCACGTGCCGAGGATGAAACACAACGGGGAAAGCGTCAGGCAGATGCCGCAGTACCAAAGTGCTATCATATAACCGCTGATGTGAGATACACGCAGTCCCCAGTGGATCATCGCCGCGTCCGTCAGTCCGATGCCGCTTATCACAAGCACCGGAACGAGCAGCCCTGCGCAGACATCGAAAGCTGGACTGGCCACGTACGACGAAAAGAACCAAGCGACGCAAAAGAAGGTTAAGCCAGTGATCGGCAAAGGTCCGGCATGAACCAAGAATTCGAAGAAATCAGGACTCAAACGAGGCAGTTTTTTTATGTTCCATAGTCTCGCCCACTCCGCCGTGGGCACCAGACACGCGCAAACAACGGCAGTTGTAAGCCAGATTACAACAGCGATGGTGACGACCAAGAGGAGCTTGCTGGCCAGGAGTTTTTTTCTGGTAAACGGCAGTGAATACAGAAATGCCGCCGACCGATCAACCCGCTCGCCAGAAATCGCGTTGCCGCCAATCAAGGCGAAAGTCAACTGCGAAAGGATGAGACTATAGGCACAGGATGCTCCAATAATAAATCTCCACTCCGACCATTCCACATTGAACCAGCGTCCTCCGCACAGAACACAAAGGCCAACTAAATACGGCCCCAACAGGATCGCCAGCGCCGCGAACACGATCAGCCGATTGTGCCGATAGTCTTTCCAAAGCAGCCATTTCATGGCGATACCCTCTGTCCTCGAATGAAGTCCTTGAATAGTTCTTCCAGCCCAAGGTCCACGACGCGGGCATGCTCCACGCCGTCGAGCGACTGAACCTGCTGAAATTTCTCCGGCGTGAAGTCGCGGACCGTGATGGTCCACTCCCGGCCTTCGGTCCGCTGCCAGATCGTGCCTTCGGGCGTTTGCGTGGGCCGAGAGCCGTCGCGGAGTGTGGCGCAAATGCGTTTGGTCGACGTCAGCAGCGAGTCGAGATGGCCGTGCAACAGAAGCTTGCCTTCGTAGAGGATGCCCACCGTGTCGGCCAGCCGCCGCACGTCGTCGAGCATGTGGCTGGAGATGAGCACCGTCTGGCCGCGGTCGCAAATGGTCCGCAGCACGCCGTCCAAAAACTCTTCGCGGGCGATGGGGTCCAGGCCCGACAGCGGCTCGTCCAACAGCAGCACTTCCGGCTCGTGCGAAACGGCCAACAACAGCGCCAGCTTCACCTGCGTGCCCTTCGACAGGTGTTTTACTTTCTTCTCAAGGTCCAGGCCGAACAGGTCGACCATTTCGCGGCAGGTCTGGTCGTTCCACGTGCGAAAACACGACTTGCAGAAGCCGATCGCCTCGCCGACGCGCATCCAGCGGTAGATGTGGTGCGTTTCGGGCACGTAGCCGACCCGCTGTTTCACCTCGACCGG
>CAYMQL010000313.1:0-4136 GCA_964392255.1 uncultured Planctomycetaceae bacterium
TCCCCGGCAAAGGGGACAGTCCCATTTTCGCTGACACGAAAATTGGGACAGTCCCGTATTGCGGGGCCTGATTGACGCAGGCCAGCCCCGTCGCAACAATATGCGGCATGTCGTGCGCCGGCATTGTCTGCCTCGGCCGTCCAAAATCGGAAATTGCATGGATTCGACCCCATGAAGACCAAAACGCGCTCTGCCAAGATCAAGAAAACCAAGCACCTCACCCTCCGCGACCGACTTTCGCGCCTGACGCACTACCGGGCCTGCCAACTTTTGGGACCCAACGGCGCGCAACTGATTCGCCGAGGCGCGACCTACCAGGACATCGATCTGGCCCGGGACGTTTACTTTCGCGGCGACCTGTTCCGATTGCGGCTACGCGGCGAGGCCGGCGGCGGCCGCGACGCCGTCGTGACCATCACCGCGATGGCCGAGGCCCGCGAGCGGCTGCATTTTCGCTGCTCGGCTTGCCAAACCATGTGCGAACACATCGGCGCGGCCGTCTCGCTGATCCTCGAAGAGAAGACCGCTCTGCGACTGGCCGTTCCGCCCGAGGAAAAGCGTCCGCTGGAAACCCTCAGCGAAGAGGAATTGCTCGACCAGGCCCTTTGCGAACGTCTCGAACGCGCCAAAACCGAAAAGTTTCGCGTCGTCTCGTCCGAGCCAAAGCGCCCCTGGACCGATTATACGGTGGCCAGCGCGCTTTCGGGCAAGACGTATCGCGTTGCGTTGCGAGGCGAGCAGCGCGGACAATCTTTCTGCTCCTGTCCCGACTTCCGCACCAATACGCTGGGCACTTGCAAGCACATTCTGCACGTTCTGCATCGCGTGCGCCGCCGATTCCCCGCGTCCGCCCGCCGAAAACCCTATCGCAATCGCGACGCCTTCGTCCACGTTCTTTACGGCGAAACACTGACGCTGCACGTTCAGTTGCCCGACCGGCCCGACGACGAGTTGCAGAAAATTCTCGGTCCGCTCAGCAAGGGTCCGATCGACGACGTGCGGCGGTTGGTCGACGCGATGGCGAAGCTGGACCGCGCGGGCCGCAACGTGCTTGTCTATCCCGACGCGGAAGAATTGATCCAGCGCCGGCTGTTCGAGCGGCACATGGCCGACCGCATGGCCGAGATTCGGCGCGATCCCGCCCGCCACCCCTTGCGCAAGCAACTGCTGAAGGCCGAGTTGCTTCCGTATCAGCTCGACGGCGTGGCCTTTGCCGCGGGCGTGGGGCGCGCGATTCTGGCCGACGACATGGGCCTGGGCAAAACGATTCAAGGCGTGGGCGCCGCCGAAATTCTCGCCCGCGAGGCCGGCATCGGCCGCGTTCTGGTCGTTTGCCCCGCCTCGCTCAAATCGCAATGGCGGAGTGAAATTCGGCGTTTTTCCGACCGGACGGTGCAACTGGTCACCGGCGGCGCCGCCGAGCGCGCCGCGCAATACGACAACGACAGCTTCTTCACCGTCTGCAACTACGAGCAAGTGCTCCGCGACATTCTGCCGATCGAGCGGGTCCGTTGGGACCTCATTATTCTTGACGAAGGCCAACGGATCAAAAACTGGGAGTCGAAAACCGCGAGGATCATCAAGGGGCTCAGGTCGCCGTTTGCGCTGGTTCTTAGCGGCACGCCGTTGGAGAATCGGCTCGACGAGCTTTATTCCGTCGTCCAGTTCGTCGACGACCGCCGCCTGCCGCCGGCCTTCCGTTTTTTTCATCGCCACCGGGTCGTCGACGAGAAGGGCAAGGTGATCGGCTACAAAAACCTCGACCAGTTGCGCGAGAATCTCCGCCCGATCTTGCTCCGTCGCACTCGCGACTCGGTGCTCCAGCAGCTTCCGCCCCGCACCAGTGAAATCGTCCGCATCCCGCCCACTGAAGAGCAGGACGAACTGCACAAGACCCACATGCGCATCGTATCGATGATTACGCGCAAGCCGTACATCTCCGAAATGGACCTATTGCGGCTGCAAAAGTCGCTGTTGATGTGCCGCATGTCGGCCAACAGCACCTTTCTGGTCGACAAGGAGACGCCGGCCTACTCGAGCAAGCTCGCCTATCTCGAAGAGTTGCTCGACGGGTTGTTTGCCGAGTCGGACCGGAAATCGCTGCTGTTCTCCGAGTGGACGACGATGCTGGACCTGATCGAGCCGCTCTTGGCCAAGCGGAAGCTCGATTATGTGCGGCTCGACGGATCGGTGCCGCAGAAAAAACGTCAAGCCCTGGTTCATCGCTTCCAAAACGATCGCGACTGCCGCCTGTTCATCACCACGAACGCCGGCTCGACGGGTCTGAATCTTCAGGCGGCCAACACGGTGATCAACGTCGATCTGCCTTGGAATCCGGCCGTACTCGAACAGCGCATCGCCCGCGCCCACCGCATGGGCCAAAAACAGCCGGTGCAAGTGTATGTACTCGTCACCGAGGGCACGATCGAAGAAGGCTTGCTTGCCACGCTTTCGGCCAAGCACGATCTTGCGCTGGCTGCGCTCGACGCCGAGTCGGACGTGTCGCGCGTTGATTTGCAGAGCGGCATTGAGGAGCTGCGGCGGCGTTTAGAGGTGCTGCTCGGTGCGAAGCCGGAAGGGCCCGTCGACGTGACCAAGCGGGAGGATGCGGCGCAACAGGCGGCCCGTATTACCGAACATCGCGATCGGGTCGCCGCGGCCGGCGGAGAAATGCTCGGCGCCGTATTCAACTTTCTCGGCGAATTGGTCGCTCAGGAACAGGCGCCTGCGGCCGAGCCGATGGTTGCCGAGGTTCGCGATCGTTTGGCTGAATGCGTCGAGGAAGACTCGGCAGGCCGCCCGCGTCTGAGCGTCACGCTGCCCGACCGCCGAGCGCTCGATACTTTGGCCCAAACCCTTGCGCGTCTGATTGCCGTTGGGAACACGGCGAACAAGTCGGCCGGCGAATGAAAATCAGATAAGCAAGGTCGCGATAGCCGGGGGTTAACAGCTCCCGGAATGTGGATCAGTGCAGCGTTTTCGCTCCGGGAGCTGTTAGTACTACAGCGCTAGGTTTACCACGGAGACACGGAGGGCGCGGAGATTTAAGCCATGTGCCGCAATTGATTTGCGGCAACTACCGATCCGTTGACGTCGAAGTGCGAATGATGATCCTCCAACCCAGAGGAATACCAATGCCATGTATTCCACCTTTTGTCTGTTTCTGCGACCTCCGTGACTCTGTGGTGTATTTCTTTTTAGATTGCGAGTTAGCGCTGTAGTGTTAGCTCCCGGCTATCTTTTTGCGAGATCACTTTTCTGCGACGTAATCAACAATCAAGCCAGCCAATCCAGCGCTGTTGTCGGCTTTCGGGTCAGACGTTGACGGCGTCGATGGCTGCGATCGTTGTCGTCGCATCGGCGATCGGCGACTCCGGGGCGTCGGACTTGGGGCATTTCTGGTATCCGAGCGAACGGATCACCTCGAGCACTTCGCTGCACGTCGGGAACATCCGGCCGTTGCGGCGCTTGTATTCGTCCATTGCGGCCATGAACTCGATTTCTTCGGACGTGTAGTCGCGTTCGCAAGTGGTCGGGTCGATCTGGCGGCGGCGGTTCACTTTCGCCCGGCGTTCGACGCCGCGTCGCTCGACGGCGATCGGATGCCGTCCGGTGCGGCGGTCGTGGCCGTGGCGTCGATCGATGGTGACGACGGCCGATCCGGCCGGGGCGTTCCGCGAGCCCGCCGAACGTTTCTCGGCGGCGGTTGGCTTTGCCTTAACGCGATGCGAACCGGATTTCTTGGTGGCAACCACGGACGAACTCCTTCGTTGTCGAAGATTGTTGCTTGAAATGTTCGGTAACGTAGGAAGGATACATCATGGTTGACAAAAGTCATCATAAAACGGCCTAGGAAATCCTTGATTGCAGGGCAAGGGCGGCCGAAAAATCCGAAAGATGCGTCTGAGGCGGGCGTAGCGTTTGGAATGGATGGTCCGGTTGTGCCGGCGAATAGAGTTCTCGCCCTGAGCGCGAGTGATACTCAGTCGGCATTTCTCGCCACTGTTAATTGAGTCTCAGGAAAGTCATGTCGCATCAAGATAACCGGGGGCTGTTAGCCCCCCGGCTATTGCGACATTATTTAGTCGTCCCTGAAAAAGTCGGTCCTGGCGATTTTGTGATTGGCGGGGGTGGAC
>CAYMQL010000314.1:0-4124 GCA_964392255.1 uncultured Planctomycetaceae bacterium
GCTTTCGGCGCAGGGCTCGCAGGGTTCGCCCGGCGGAAAACTCGCTCGGCTTCGCGAAGAGTACCATCTCACGCAGTCGCAACTCGGCCAGATCGATCCTTCGAGCGTGACGATCAAGCTGGCCACGCTTGGCATGCGCGGCGTAGCGGCCAACATCCTTTGGGAAAAAGCCAACAACTACAAGATGAAAAAGGACTGGACGAATCTGGCCGCCACGCTGAACCAGATCGCCAGGGTCCAGCCGAATTTCATCAACGTCTGGAGTCATCAGGCGCATAATCTTTCGTACAACGTCTCGGTCGAGTTCGACGACTACCGCCATCGCTACCGCTGGGTGATGAAGGGCATCGACTTCCTGCACGAAGGCATCGACTACAACCAGCGCGTGCCGCGGCTGCTCTGGGACATGGGCTGGTTCCTCTCGCAGAAGATCGGCAAGTCGGACGAGCGGGTGCAGTTTCGCAAACTTTTCAAGGCCGACGACGATTTTCACGGCTCGCGCCCGACGGCCCTGCGCGACAACTGGCTGGTGGGCAAACAATGGTACGAACGGGCCGTCGAAATGGTCGACACGCTGGGCGTGCGGCTGATCGGCCAAAGTCCGGTCATCTATCGCGCCGATGCGCCGAAATGCCAGATCTTCTACGCCGAAAATCTGGAAAAGGACGGCGTTTTCGGCGAAGTGGCCAAGCAGGCATGGACCGCCGGCGCCTCGGAATGGCATCGCTACGGCACCGAAGACATCCCTACAACCTTCACCGACGAAGCCACGCAAAAGCCGATTGTGATCCGGCTGAACGACGAAGAGCAATACCAGCGCAACCTCAAGAAGCTATCGGCCGAGCTCGACGCTTTGCAGCCGGGGCTTCGCGAGAAAATCGCCGCGGATCGCCGAGCCGCCCTGCCCCCCAGCCAACGCGAAGCCCTCGACACGCCGGAAAAGAAGCGATCTCTCAAGCAGTTGGGTCTCGCCTTGCAGGCTGAATACGCCGTCAACGTGACGAACGACGACGTAGCCGCGAAAATCACCGGCCCCAAGTCGAAGCGTGATCAGGCGCGAAAACTCGCTCAAGAGGCCGGCGCCCAAGAGAAAATGGCCCGGTATATCCACAACTACCGCGAGATCGTCAACTTTGTTTACTGGCGGATGCGGGCCGAAGTGGAGCAGGCCGAAGACATGATCAACGCCCGCCGGCTTGTGCATCAAGGCGACCGCGCCTATGCCGAGGGCGACCTGATCGCCGCACACGAGGCGTATCAGAAGGGGCTTGAGGGATGGCGCAAGATGCTCGACAAGTATCCGGCGCTCGTTCCCGACACGGCGACCGCCGAAGACTTGATGGACGTGATCCGGCGCTATCGGCGCATCCTCAGTCAGTTGGACGAGCCGTTCCCCGACCCGTTCATTTTGCAGGACGTGATCGACGCCAACGAAGAGCGGCACTCGCCGCTGCCGCCCGACAAGCCGCCGCAAACGCCGGGCTGATCCGCGGATCGGTCCCATTGTACGGCGGAACTGTCGGCTGCAAGTCCGCACCCGGGGGACTGTCCCAATTTTCGCGTCAGCGAAAATAGGACTGTCCCCTTGCCGTGGCGACTACTTGTTCTTCTTGCAGAAATCTTCCATGAAGTCGGCCAGAAGCTGCACGCCTTCGAGGGGCATGGCGTTGTAGATCGACGCGCGGCAGCCGCCGACCGATCGGTGGCCCTTCAGCTCGACCAGACCGCGCTCGGCCGCCTGTTTCAGGAACGGCTCGTCGTGGGCCGGATTCGCCAGCCGGAACGGCACGTTCATGACCGACCGCGAGTCGGGCTCGGCGTGGCCCTGATAGAAACCGCCGGCGCCGTCGATCACGTCGTAAAGCAGCTTGGCCTTGCGGCGGTTGAGCTCGGCCATCTTGGCCAGCCCGCCGATTTCGCCGAGCAGCCAGTCGGTCACCAGTTTGACGATATAGATGGCGAAGGTCGGCGGCGTGTTCAAGAGCGACTTGCCCTCGGCCAGCACCTTGTAGTTGACCAGCGACGGCAGATCGGCCGGCGAGCGGGCGACCAGATCGTCGCGGATGATGACGATCGTCACGCCCGCCGGGCCGGCGTTCTTCTGGGCGCAAGCGAACAGAACGCCGTACTTCTCGACCGGCACCGGACGGCAGAGGAAATCGGACGAGGCGTCGCAAACCAGCGGGACGCTGCCCACGGCGGGCTCCTGCGAATACTGCACGCCCTGGATCGTCTCGTTCGAGGTCATGTAGACGTAGGCCGCGTCGGGGTCGAGGCTAAGCTCGCTCTGCTTGGGCACGCGGTTGAAGTTCGTGGGCTTGCCGTCCCAGGCCACATGGACAGAGCCTTGGGTTTTCGCTTCGTCGTGGGCCTTTTTGCTCCAGGTGCCGTTGACGATATAGTCGGCCGACTTGCCCGTGCCGTGCAACAGGTTCATCGGCACCATGCCGAACTGCAACAGGGCCCCGCCTTGCAGGAACAGAACGCGGTAGTTATCGGGAATGCCGAGCAGGCTTCGGAGGTTGGCCTCGGCCTGGTTGATGATTTTGTCGAAGGCCTTCGAGCGGTGGCTGATCTCGAGGATCGAGATGCCCGTGCCCGGCAGGGCCAGCAGGTCGCGTTGGGCCTCTTGGAGAACGGGAAGCGGCAGCACGGCCGGTCCCGGCGAAAAATTGTAGACGCGCTTTTCCATCATTCCATCCTTCATTCGACGAGGTTACAAGCAACGAAACAACCCGTTTCTAGTGTAGCCTACCGAACGGCAGTGTCCAGGGCCCGAAAAATTCAGGGCTTAACCGCTGCGGGGGCCGCCGTTTGCACCGATACGTCCACGTCTGCCGCGTTGACGCCGCTTAAGTCGGTTTCGATGTGCAGCTTGGCGCTGATCCGGCCCGAAGCCGCGGGCAAGTCGTCGTCGAGAAACGTCACCGGCAGGACGTGGGCCGTCTTGCTTTCGTCGGACGGCTTGCATCGGAAGCGTTCGTCGGTGGATTTTACGGACAGGATTCGGAACGGTGCCCGGCCCTGAACCACGAGATTTCGCGTGACGGGCCGGCCGTTTTCAGCCACGCCCATCATCAGCGGCGAGGGCCGAACGCTCAGGGCCGAAACAATCAGCCCCTCGACCGTCACCGGCACGCGCCCGGCCCGAACGTCGTAGTCGTTGGTCACAAGCACCAGTTGGTCGTGCAGATAGCCGGGCGGGGCCTCCGGCCGGAGTTGCACGGAGAGACTGTAGCCGACTTTGCCGGGCGTCCGGCTGGTCTCGACGACGCCGGCCTCGATGCTCGGATTGGTGCATTCCACCTTCGCGATGCGCCAGTCGTCGCGGCCGGCGTAGGTGACCGCAAGCGTCTGCTTGGCGCCCGCCCCCTGCATGACCGAGCCGAACGAGACCGCGCCCGGCTGGACGACGATGTCGCTGCGGATGTAGGTGTGGACGTGAATCTGGACCTCGGCCGTATAAGGCTGGTCGAATAGCACTTTGATCGTAGCGTCTTTGCGGCCCAGAAATCCGCGGGTGTCGATGTTTACAGCGAGTTCCGCTTTCTCCCACGTCTTCAAAAGGTTTCGGCTCACCTTGGGCGTCGAACAGCCGCAACTCGACTCGACCGAGGCGATATGAACGTCTTCTTCGTAGACGTTTTCGATGGTGAAGCGGTGTTCGACCTTGGCGCCGCGCGCGACCACGCCGAAATCGTGCGTGGTTTGATCGAACATGGCCTTGGCCCAGTCCTGGGCGCAGCCGACCGCGGCCCAGCCCAGCAGGCCGGCGAATGCGGCAACGCCCCAGATTTGGCGGAAACGCGGCATGGTTCCGGCTAGAGGAATTCGCTGTTGCGGAAAGATTGGCCCAGCATAAATGGCATATCGGCACGGTCTTTTCGGGGGGGCGTTCGCGAACACAGGCAACTTCGTCCCTATTCTATCGACGCACGGCCCCGGAAAGTTGTTCAATATGCGCAAGGCACATCCCAGTGTCAACCGGCCGCGATGCTGGCATCGCCTGATCGAGGCGTTGCATCACTAATTCGCATTTTTACTGCCGTTTATTGAGTCTCAGGGCAGCAATGTCGTATCAAGATAGCCGGGGGCTAACAGCCCCCGGAACGAAATCGCCATTC
>CAYMQL010000315.1:0-4105 GCA_964392255.1 uncultured Planctomycetaceae bacterium
GCAACGCGCCCAGCCACGGCCAGACCTCGAAAGGCCGATGGATGAACAACCACATATAGCCGCCGAGAAGCCAGATCATCATAGTGACTTTTTCACCGTCGCCGGATTGCCGGCGGCGACGCACCGAGGCGGGATCGGCTTGACGACCACGCTGCCTGCGCCAATTATGCTGTCTTCGCCCACGTCGGCCATCACGACCGCGCTGTTGCCAATCCATGCGTTGCGGCCGATCTGAATCGCCGTGAAGCAGCCGCCTTGCGCGTTTCGCAACACGGTCGCGTCTTCCGAACGGTGCTGATGCCGCCCGCTCAGAATGTCCACGTTGCTCCCGATCAGAACGTCGTCGCCAATCTCGCACATGCCGATGCTGCACCGGCAGCCGACGTACACGTTCTTACCAATGCAAACCTGCGGATGCGAAAACCACGTTCCCCAGCCGATGCCGGCGTCCACAGGCGACTGATCCAGGGTCATGCAGTAGAAACCGCGGCGGAGATAGATTCCCAACAGCCCGGGAACAACGCTGATCATCTGCGAACACGTCGCGAAAAGCCCATCGTGCATGCCAATACATCGGCCCATGCGAACAGGCAGCCACAAGGGAAGCGTCATAATCACGGCGACGGTCACTAGCGCATTGCGAATAATCTGCTTCATGCGAGCCTAGGCATTCGACGGTCTGCAAGTCGAGCGTACAATTCTACATGGTCACGCAGTACGCTTTCCTGTGAAAACAAATCTTTCATTTTCCGGCTTGCTGCTTCTCCACAAGATTGACGCATCGGAACGTCGACCAGAAGTTGCATAATCCGCGAGGCCATCGCCTCGGGCGAATGCGGCGAAACCAGAAATCCGGTCTGCCCGTCGTCGACGATCTCGCTAACGCCGCCGACGTCGGTCGCCACCGTCGGCACGCCTGCTGCTGCATACTCAAGCACGGAATTGGAAAACGCCTCGGATTGGCTCGAAAGCACCGCCACGTCCATCAAGGGCAGCACGCAGATCGGATTTTGCATCGGCCCAAGCCAGTTGACCTGGCGAGCGATTCCAAGCTCCTCGGCCAGCCGCCGCATGGCCGCCCCGTAGGCCGGCTCCTCCGAACCGATCGCCAAAAATCGCGTTTGCGGACGCTGGTCGAGGACCAGCCGGGCCGCACGCAGGAATGTCGCGTAGTCCTTGACCGGCCGAACCGTGGCCACCATGCCCACAACCTGCTCGCCGTCGACAATTCCAAGCGACTCCCGCGAAGGCACGTTCGATAGCCCTTCTTGCAAACGTTTCGAGCAGACCGGGTTCCGAATAACGGTGATGCGCCGCTGGGAAATCCATTCGGCGCGGGCGGCGAACTGCCGGGCCGCCTCGCAGTTAGCCGCATAGTGCGCGCCGAGGCGGGCGAACGCCCGCGCCGTCCAAAGACTCCGCCGCGTGTGCCAGTAGCCGATGTTCCGCCGCACGCCCAGCACCTTGCCCTGCCGAGCAAGCCGGGCCGCCAGAATGGCGTAGTGTTCGCTAGTGGGCTGAAACGCATGAATAACGTCGGTCTCCGTCTCGCGAACAAACGCGGCCAGCTGGCGCAGACGGGCCGGCGCGCCTCGCGGTCCCCGGGGCGTTCCCTCGCCAAGCATCACGGGCCGAATCGGAAAATCCTCCGCCCTCATGCGGCCGATGCCCGTAAGCACGCCAAAACGCAGATCAAGCCGATCGGCCGGCAATTCCCGCTGCAAAAACAACAGATGCTGCTCGGTGCCGCCCTCCGGCCCGCTGAAATCATCGATCAAAAATAACACCTTGACGCGATATGCGTCGGCGGAATGTGAATTTGCATCCGCATCGGTCAATGGATTGCAGTCGTTTGTCACGGCGGGACACGTCATGGCGCAACCGGCGATTCTTCGACGTAGGTTTTCGCAATCTGTCGAACGCACGGCCTGCCGGCCAGCGAGTTGAACAAGTGACGGTAGCGGCTCGCCTGTGCGGCGAACGAAAAATGCTCCTCGACGCGCCGACGTCCTTGTTCGCTCATTTGCCGTCGTACGGCGCCGTCGGAAAGGACGTGCCGAATGCGATCGGCCAACTGGGCCGGGTTGCCCGCCGGAACCAAGCAACCGGTCTGACCGTCGTCGATCACTTCGGGCGTGCCGCCCACGGCGGTGGCCACTACCGGAACGCCGGCCGCCAGCGCCTCCAACGCCACATTTGGCAGCCCTTCGGTGTACGAAGGAATCGCCAGCAGATCGAAGTGCGGAAAGTATTGATCCAAATCCGATTGGAAGCCGGCCAGAATGAACCGACCGTCGAGTCCTCGTGTCGCGATTTGCCGCACGAGCGACTCGCGCAGCACGCCGTCGCCGAACAGAACGAAACCAACGTCCGGACTCGCTTTCGCCACGTCGGCCGCCGCGTCGACCAACACGCCGAATCCTTTTTCCGGACTGAGACGGCCGGCCGCGCCGACGATCTGCTGCGGCGGTTTCGGAAACATCCCGAGCAGCCGTTGGCGGAACACGGGATCGGGCCGGTCGAACCGCTCTGGCCGAATCGCGTTCGGGATGACGGCAATCTTGTCGCCCCGAACGCCCGCCCGGCGCACCTTTTGAGCCTGGGCCTCCGACACGCAAACAACCCGGTCCATCCAGCGAAGCACGCGGCGGTCGAGGGCCTCATACAGTCGCACCTTGGCATTTTCGCCGGTCCAGCCGCGCGACACCGAAATGACCGGGATGCCGATCCGTCGCGCCGCCAGCAGACCGAGCAGATTGGGCTTAATACTGTGACATAGGATCAGCTCTGTCTTCCAAGTCCGGAATAATAGAGCCAACTCGCGCAGGGCCGTAAGCAGCCGCGGCGTATCGTACTCGACAACATGTTCCGTAAATCCTGCTTGTTTGACCTCATCCATAAAAGCCCGAAAGCAGCCGTTCTCCTGAAAAGCAACAAAAGTGGAATCAACCTCGGTTCGAAGCGCATCAGCTAATCCGAGCATCTGCCGTTCCGGGCCGCCAAAGAAGCGAGATGCGGTGAGATGAACAATCCGCAAACGAGACGGTTCCTTGTCTGGTTGGACGACGAGACCGGTTGCCATAGCGTTGACGTTCACTTGGCTTTCCGTCGTCGGTTTGCATAATTATTCTTCGTGCGATCCCAGGCAGACTCAATAGACGGATATATACTCTTCCAGTCATATTGATGTTGAACAAGTCGTCGCGATTCTTCGGCAAGTCGATAACGCAGGGGCGGAACATCGAGCAGGCGGATGCACTGGTTTGCAAAGGTTTCCTCGTCGTCGGCGATCAACATGTGTTTCTCCGGCGTCACATTCAGGCCCTCGGCTCCGATTGACGTGGAAACGACGGGAAGACCCGCTGCGAAGGCCTCGAGTATTTTCAAGCGGGAACCGCCGCCAATGCGGAGCGGAACGACGCTAACGGCGGCGCGGCGGAGATACGGTCGGACATCGTCGACGGTGCCTACCACGCGGATACGATCATTTGCCAGACGTTGAACTGACGCCGGCGGAGATTTTCCGACAATCACGAATTTTGCTTGCGGTTTCGTCTTGTGTATTATGGGAAGGATGCTTCGAGCAAAGTGTCTGGCGGCATCCTGATTGACGAACGAGTCCATCGATGCGCAGTAAACAAACAGTTGCTCTTCAACATGGCGATGGATCTCTTGGTAGTATTCATAATCGACGCCGTTTGGAATGACCTCCACCGAGTCGGCCCCAAAGGACCTCATCACCCGGGCGTCCTCGACCGACACGGTTGCCACATGATCAAAGCATGCGATCACGCGGCGTTCATAGGC
This sequence comes from uncultured Planctomycetaceae bacterium, assembly GCA_964392255.1. Taxonomy (GTDB): domain Bacteria; phylum Planctomycetota; class Planctomycetia; order Pirellulales; family Thermoguttaceae; genus CAYMQL01. Next base: position 3,808 of record CAYMQL010000315.1, read on the forward strand.
CCGCATTTTCAGCCATTCCAGATGGATAGCCGCCCTGCGGAAAGGATTGCTCTGGACTTGTGCAAAACGACGCCATTGCATACTTTCAATGTTGTGAGACGAAAGAAACTTCGGCAAGTGTTTCACCTGCGACATGTACTGCGCATAATGCGTCCACTCACAATGAACGACGTCGTAGTCCCCATTGTCCATGAGTTTCGAAACCGCCTGTTGGAAACAACGCGAATAGTGTTTGCGAACGGCTAGCGGCTTTCGGAGGAGGGCGTTGCCGGCAATTCCCGCCGCCAGAGCCAACGGC
>CAYMQL010000316.1:0-4098 GCA_964392255.1 uncultured Planctomycetaceae bacterium
ATAGAACGATTTTTTCGCCACAACGGCCTACGGCCGTTTTTTCAGAAAGTGCAGAACTAATGTCGCAATAGCCGGGGGCTAACAGCCCCCGGAAAGTGCGTGGATTGGCGGTTTCGTTCCGGGGGCTGTTAGCCCCCGGCTATCTTGATGCGACATTGCTTTCCTGAGACTCAATAAACATGGCGCTGTTCCATAACCACTCCTTGGAAGCAGAACTTCATGAGCCGACACAAATATCTTACTGCGCCGCTGCCGATCGAGACGATGCCGCCCGGCGTGCCGTACATCATCGGCAACGAGGCGGCCGAGCGGTTTTGCTTCTACGGCATGAGGACGGTGCTGATCATCTTCATGACCAAATTTCTTCTCGATCGTCAGGGCCACCTGGCTGTGATGAGCGACGAGGAGGCCAAAGGCTACTACCATTTGTTCGTCGCGGGCGTGTATTTGTTCCCGCTGCTTGGAGCAATTATTGCCGACGCATTTTGGGGCAAGTTCCGCACGATATTTTGGCTGTCGATCGTCTATTGCCTGGGCAATTTCGCGCTGGCCGCCGATCAAACGCGGCTGGGACTGTTTGTGGGCTTGCTTCTGATCACGCTGGGCGCCGGCGGCATCAAGTCGAGCGTATCGGCCAACGTGGGCGACCAGTTCGGCCCCAAAAACAAGCACCTGTTGGAAAAGGTGTTTGGCTGGTTCTACTTTTCGATCAATTTCGGCTCGTTCTTCTCGACGCTGCTGACGCCCGTGCTCTTAGACCACTTCAGCCGCGCAGACCTTTACGGCGATCGGGCGAAACATTTGGGCCCGGCGGTGGCGTTCGGCGTGCCGGGCGTGTTGATGATGATCGCCACGCTCGTTTTTTGGCTTGGCCGCAAAAAGTTCGTCCACATTCCGCCCGGCGGAAGCGCCCTGATGAAACAGGCGCTCAGCCGCGAGGGGCTGAGCGTAATTGCCAAACTCGCCGGGCTGTTTCTTTTGATCGCCATGTTTTGGGCGCTCTACGAACAGACGGGCGCCGCCTGGGTGTTGCAAGCCCAGAACATGGATCGCCGCCTGATGGCGTGGTTCCAGCCGGTCGAAAACCATCTGGTCGCCGCCGGAGCGACTTTTGTCGCCGGCTGGAGCGCGTTCGAGGTCAAGGCCGCCCAAGTGCAAGCCGTGAATCCTCTGTTGATCATGTTGATGATCCCGCTGTTCACCTATGTCATTTATCCCGGCGTGAATCGGATCGTTCGGTTGACGCCGTTGCGGAAGATCGCCACAGGCATGTTTCTGACGGTCGCGGCGTTCGCGATTACCGGTTATGCGGAAACCCTGATCGTCCGACAGGCCCAGCCGCCGACGATTTGGTGGCAACTGCTGGCGTTTCTGATTCTCACGGCGGCCGAGGTGATGGTGTTGATCACCTGCCTGGAGTTCTCTTACACTCAGGCCCCCAATAAAATGAAATCGCTGATCATGGGCCTGTATCTGCTTTCCAACGCACTGGGGAACGCCTTCACGTCGGGTGTGAATTTCTTCATCAAGAATCCCGACGGAACCAGCAAACTGCCCGGCGCAACCTATTACTGGTTCTTTACCGCCCTGATGTTGGCCACGACGCTGTTGTTCTGTCTCTACGCGACGTTCTATCGCGAAAAGACGTACATTCAAGACAACGCGGCCGACGCTTGACCGTTAGCCGCCGGACCCTTGCTTCCTGGCGGCGATTGTGCCGGCGGCCAGCATGGCAACGCCCGCCAGGGCAATAACGCCGCCGCCTAGTTGCTTGATGCGATAGACTAGCAGATTGTCGGCATATTTTTGGTCGATGCTGCGGTCGAGACCGCGTTTGACGAATTGCCACGTCCGCCACGTCTGCGCGGGCGTGAGCTTCTCGTAGGTCTTCCGAAGCGTCTCGGCGTCGAACACGTCATAAGCTGAAACGGGGCGACCGAGGTAGACGACCATTTCCAAAACGAGAGCCGCGACGATCAACATGGTTCCCACAAACTGCAAAGCTCGCCGCGCCCCCCAGCCCGACGCGGGCTGCATGGTGGGCGACTCCGAAGGCGCTGCGTCTAATGCCCGCATGTCGAGCAGGCTCGGCGCCATTAGCGACGCCCCGCAAGAGCAACGAACGGTTTCACCCGCCTGACGCGGTTCGACGACGACCAGTTGACCGCAGGGACAGGGCAGCAAGTATTTTTCGCTCACGAAAGGAACTCCGGACGCAATGCCAACGTGTTTTTGGGACGGCGGTTGCCCGACCGATCGAAGATCGCTTTCATGCAGTCTACCGCGTACCGGGCTTTCATGCGAGTTGCGGCAGCCTTGGGGGCATGGCAGCGGGACAATGACAGTACAGCGAAGATATCATCTATGTTTAGCGGCCGACGGTACGTCGGCCCGGGCATCAGGCCGCCGCGCCAGCGGCTGTTAAACGGGTGAGGCCGCATGGTGATATTAGCTATTTACCGCATCTTATCCATATTAACTTTTTAAGCACACTTGCAAGCGTTTTTCCGAGGTATTTCGCGGCGTCCGGCCAGTAAATACTGGACTGTCGCTAACCGTGGATTTACAATGAGAGACGGCGGGAGTGCGGCAGTGTGCGCATCAAATGGGCCTGCGGGCGCAAAGGTGGATTTCGTTTCGTCGCAAAGCGGCGGCGCTAAGGCGCAACAACGGGATTAGCCATCTGACACATTGATGCCCTGTCGAAACTTCGGGGTTCGGTTTTCATCGGTTGGCGAACCATGCAGGCGGGAGCAGGATTCCCGTGAAAAGGTTCGCTTTGGGAACTCTGAAACGATTAGGGCTCTTAAACAGCGCGAAGGAATTCTCGCCGCAAGCTGAATCCTTTGCCAAATGCGGGACGGCGGCCGCGTTGTGGAAATTCGGTGGTAGAATTTTTTGGCTTCAGGCCGCGATTTGTAAGATAATAGAATTCCTGCGCCAGCCGACACACACATACTCATACTTACGTACCGAGGAGTAGCACTTTGTACGACGCACTGTTGGATAATTTGGAGGATGAATCTCTGTGCCGTGGAGACGAGGCCCTGGACCTGGTCGACGAGCCGGTCGACGCGCTCGACGTTGAAGACGACTTGGACAGGGCCGTTCTGGACGACGACGAGGAACACGACCCGGAGTTGGACCTCGCCGCCGAGGATTTGCTGGCGGGCGTCGAGGACGAAACCTGGTCCGACGACCCGGTGCGGATGTATCTGACTCAGATGGGCGAGATTCCGCTTCTCACGCGGCAGCAGGAAGTCGCGTTGGCCAAGCAGATCGAGTTGACCCGCGCCAAGTTCCGACACAAGGTCCTCGAATGCGTTTATGTGATGCAGACGGCCGTGAAGGTGCTGCGGCGCGTGCAGGACGGCGAGTTGCCGTTCGACCGCACGGTGCAGGTTTCGGTGACCGACCAGCTTGAAAAGCACCAGATTTTGGGGCGGCTTCCGCACAATCTGCGCACGCTCGAAACGCTGCTGAAGCGGAACCGCCGCGATTACAACATTGCCACGAGCAAGTCGCGCTCGGCCGCGCAGCGCCGAGCGGCGTGGCGACGGCTGGGTCGCCGCCGGCGCCGGGCCGTTCGGCTGGTCGAGGAACTCGGCCTGCGCACGCAGCGGATTGAACCGATGATCAAGACGCTCGAAGAATTCAGCCGCCGCGTCGACGAGCTGCGCGAGCGGATCCGTCAATCCAACGCCGACCATTCCAATGGCAAAAACCGCGGCAAACAGCGCGAGCCCTGGATCGCCGAATACCGCAACATTTTGCGGGCCACCCAGGAATCGCCCTCGAGCATCCGCAATCGCGTGGCCTATCTGAAGCAGATTTACGCCCAATATCAAGAGGCCAAGCGAGGCCTTTCCGAGGGCAATCTGCGACTGGTCGTCTCGATCGCCAAAAAGTATCGCAACCGCGGCCTGAGCTTTTTGGATTTGATTCAGGAAGGCAATGCGGGCCTGATGCGGGCGGTCGACAAGTTCGAATACCGCCGCGGTTTCAAGTTCTGCACCTATGCCACGTGGTGGATTCGCCAGGCAATCACCCGGGCCGTGGCCGACCAGAGCCGCACCATCCGCATTCCCGTCCACATGG
>CAYMQL010000317.1:0-3847 GCA_964392255.1 uncultured Planctomycetaceae bacterium
ATTGCCTCCCGTGTTCGGGCGGGAGAGCCAAACAGGGGAGCGGGAGTGTATCCGAATCTGCCGGGTCGCGGCAAGGCGAATTTAGGCAAAATAGCCCCTCTATGCAGACCCTTGGGCGAAAGGGTAAACTGCGCAGAATCGCCGGCACTTTGCCGGAGGTTACGATCGTGCCTTGAAGATTTCGCCGCGCGGTCCGAGTTCGACCGCTTGGCAATTTACTTGCACGGCCTAGATTGCATGTTTTAAGTGGGTTGCCTGACGGGCCCGTTTGTTGTCGGTGGCTAATCCCATCGACCGGCCCGCCGAACAGGGCAACTCCCAGTTCACCCACGCGTCGGAGGATCAAGCGAATGTCCAATTTACCGTCCTATCTGGCTGCGGCGAAACCGGTGCCGGCGGCCAATCGCGCCCCGTGGTTCAAGACGATTGCCCCGACCTATGCGGGCATCATGTTGTGGTTCGTCTTCTGGCAAGACCTGGTCAAGGGCTACGGAACGCCCGGCGGCGTTCTTTCGGCGGGCTTGGGTCCCGCGCTGCTCGGGCTGGTCATAGCCGCGTTGATCTGCCACCTGTTCTTCTATCTGGTGCCCGGATTGCTCGGCATGCGAACCGGGTTGCCGCTGTACGTGGTGGGCACGTCGACGTACGGCGCCCAGGGCGGACGCTTCATGCCAGGCTTTCTGATGGGCTTGCTCCAATTCGGCTGGCTGGCGGTCAACGCCTGGGCCGTGTCGGCGCTGTTCTGTCAATGCGTCGGATGGAACCATACGGCGCCCTCGCTCCCGCACGGAGCGGTGGCCACCGTGTTCGCCGTCGTTTGCGCCGTTATCGGCCTGAAGGGGATCAAATACGTAGCGGGCGTGGCCACCTATCTGCCGCTGATTCCACTGATCGTGCTGATCGTGCTGTTGGCCAAGACCGTCGGCGGTCTGGGAAGCTTCGAGCCTGCAAAACTCGCCGTCGCGCAGCCGGCGGCAATGCCAAGCGTCGAGGCGCCCGCCGACCAGCAGGCCGCGCCGCAAGCAACCGAGGCAAAATCGCAGCCTGCCGGGTTGAACCATTGGCAGGTTCTGGCCGTGCTTAGCATTTACATCGTCGGGTTTTTCGCCACGGCGGGCGCAGCAGGGGCCGACATCGCCTCGAATGCCCGAAACAGCGCCGACGTGCAACTCGGCGGTTTGACCGGCATCACTTTGGCCACGATTCTCGCCGGCGGCGGCGCGTTGCTGATCGTCGCCGGCGCTTACGGCGCAGGTATGGTCAAGCCGGAGATGGCCGGAACGCTCAATCCGCTGGAACTGATGCCGACGCTGGTCGGCAAAGAGCCGGCCGATTGGATTCGCCTCGCCTTGGCCGTGTCGTCGATTCCGCCGGCGTGTTTTTCGGCGCTGATCGCCGCCAATAGCTTCAAAACCACGATGCCGAAGGTCAATCCTTGGATTTCGGTCGGTTGCGGAACGCTCGTCGCCGTCATCCTTGCGGTTACCGGCTGGGTCGGGCAGGTGATTTGGGTGTTCGTGGTGATCGGCGCGTCGTTCGGCCCGGTCTGCGGCGCGATGTTGGCCGACTATCTGTTGGCCGGCGCGAAATGGTCGGGTCCCCGCGCCGGTTTCAATCCGGCCGGATGGATTTCGTGGATCGTCGGCTTTGCGGTCGGAGCGTTTAACTTGGTGGTCGAACTGCTGCTCCAGCACGACTGGGCCACCAGCGCAATGCCGCATCTGGCCCAGTGGAAGGACTACGTTCCGGTTCCGCCGGTCGCGGCGTTGGTTGTCGGATTCGTTCTGTATCTGGTGCTTTCGCTGATCGGGCTGCGGACCCGTAAGCTGGAAATGCCCGAAGTTGCGGGTTAATCCGTTTATTCCGACGAGTGTATGCTTACCCGACGCCTCTTCATGCCAATGGAGGGGCGTCGGTTGCTTTTCTTGTCCGACTCGCTGCAACCTAGAATTGATCGTTGGCGGCAGTTTTTTTGAGCCGTTGAATCCGCAGAGGAACAAAATCATGTACACAATCGCTAAATGGGCGTTTGTCGCGGCTTTGATCGCATTATTTGAGTCAAGCTTGGCTCTGGCCGCAGGCCGCGGCGGCCGAGGACCGCACGTCGCACATCCCCACGGACCGGGACCTGGTCCGGCCGCCGTCAGCCGTCCGCCCGCCATCACTCCGCCCCGGACAACCCCAAGCCACATACGCACAACGCCTGTTCCAAGAACCCTGCCGAACCCTGCGATCCATGCGGGGGCGGCAACCCGATCGGCCGCAAGCATCCACGCCCATACTTATTCCAGGTCCGGCTATCATCCCAACTGGTATCACGGACACTGGAACGATTACGGACGCTATCCTTGGCGCCGCACGCCGGCCGGCTGGTGGGCGGCGGGCGTGGCTGCCGGCGTCGCATTCGATGCCTACGCGCCCTGGCGTTGGGGATATTGGCGCTACTACAACCCCTACTGGTCCGCGCCAGTCGTGGTCGGGGGCGTAACGCTCGACTACTCGCAGCCGATTGCGTCGGCGACGACCGACGCCGCCGCGACTTCGGACGACGAAGCGGCCGCGCAGCTCGACGCCGCCCGCAACGCTTTCCTGCGCGGCGACTACGCCGCCGCGCTGTCGCTGTGCAATAAGGCCGTTGCCGCACGGGCGGGCGATGCGCTGCCGCACGAGATGCGCGCGTTGGCGCTGTTCGCCCTGAAGCGTTACAAAGAGGCCGCAGGCATCGTTTACGCCGTGCTGTCCGCAGGGCCCGGCTGGGATTGGAACACGCTGAGCAGCTTGTATCCCGACGTCAACGTCTATACAGGGCAGCTTCGCGAGTTGGAGGATTTTATTTCGCGCAATCCGAACGCGGCCGACGCCCGATTCCTGCTGGCCTACCACTATCTGACCTGCGGCCATACGGAGGCCGCCGTCCGGCAACTGAAGGCCGTTGTGCAACTCAATCCGAAAGACTCGCTGGCGGCTCAACTGCTTGCTGGACTAACAACGGAACAGGAAGCGCCGCCGTCCGCGGCCGAGCCGACCGCACCGGCGACGACGGCCGCGCCGGCCAAACCGGTCGAGGCTTCGGCCCTGATCGGCGATTGGAAGGCCGCGCCGGCCGACGACGCGACCATCGCCCTGAAGCTCGACGGCAACGGAAAATATACCTGGACCTACTCCGACCACGGCAAGACGCAGCAGTTCAGCGGCGCGTACGCCGTCGCCGACAATTTGCTGATCCTCAAACAAGGCGACGCACCGATGATGGTCGGCCAGGTGAATCTGCTCGACGACGGTCGGTTCCAGTTCAAGCTGCCCGGCGAAAATCCGAACGATCCGGGATTGACGTTTGCGAAGTGAATCTCGCAAGCGCGGCGAAGGGGACCGTTTTATTTTAACGGGCTACGGTCCGTGGACGATGATACGGCGAAGTACAGGGCCGAGTAGATTTTCGGGCTGACCATCGTGCCGGCGCGTCGCCGGGATTCGAGCCACGCGGCCGCCTCGTCGAGCGGAACGACGTGAACCTGGATGTCTTCGGTGGCGTCGCCGCCGCCGGGCCCAACCTTTTGCACGTTACGCGCCAGCAGCAACGCATAGACTTCGTTGGCAAGACCGGCGGAGCTGGGCCCCTCGGTCATCAGCTCGAATTGGGCCGCCTCGTAGCCGGTTTCCTCCAGCAACTCGCGGCGGGCCGCCTCTTGATAGTCTTCTTCGCGGCCTTCCGCCAAATCGCCGACCAGACCGGCGGGCAGTTCGATCACGCGCCGGCCCAGGGGAATGCGATACTGTTCGATCAGCACTAATTCGCGTTGCGGCGTGACGGCCGCAATAACGACCGCGCCCGAGGCGTTCGTGCGTT
>CAYMQL010000317.1:3857-4086 GCA_964392255.1 uncultured Planctomycetaceae bacterium
CACGACGCTCTTCCGATCTTTCCCATGGGCCTTGTCGCAGCAAGCGGATGAATCGGCCTTCGGCGAGAATGCTTGGTTCTTCTTGCGGTTTCATGGCATATTTTTTCGAGGCAACGCGGGCGTTCGCCCTGCGCATCGGGCCGCGGCGATCATCCAAGCGCCTTCAATAGTTCGGCGAGGTTGGTTTTCGCGTCGCCGAACATGAGAATGGCCTTCGGGCTGACATACA
>CAYMQL010000318.1:0-4060 GCA_964392255.1 uncultured Planctomycetaceae bacterium
CTGTTAGCTCCCGGCTATCTCGATACGACATTACTTACCTGAGACGCAATAAACAGGACATTAATATCCCGAGACGCAAAAAAAAGAAGGAACTTCCTACAGTCCGGAGATCGACGGATGATCGCACCGAAAATCATTGCCGAAGTGCGGCGGTTGTTGGCAGAAGGGCTGCTCAGCCAGCGGCGAATCGCCAAAGCCGCGGGGGTGAGCCGCGGAACGGTCGGGGCGATTGCCTCGGGCAAGCGGCCCGACTACCAGATGTCGCAGCAACCGTGGGACGACCTGTGGGAAGAGCCGACCGGACCGCCGGAGCGATGCCCAAGCTGCGGCGGCATGGTCTATATGCCATGCCGGTTGTGCCGCGTGCGGCAGGCTGTGGCCGAAGACCCGCGACTCAAGCAGGCGCAGCCGGCGCGCCGCGCCGACGGCTTGCTTCAATTGAATCTTCGACCGGAGCATCAGGCGCGATACGAAGAAGTGCGTCGCTGGCGACAGGAAAATGCCTATCACTTATTGAGCGGACTCGTAACGCGATGAGCGAATCCATTTCTGCATTTTACGGCGAGGTCCGGCGTGAAATTCGCGACGCCGATCTGCTGCTGTTTCGGCGGCGGAACTGGCTTGGGCGGCTGATCGCGACGGCCGGCCGGTCGCAATACGTCCACGCCGCGATGGCGGGCTGGTGGGGCGATCGGCTGATGTGCGTCGAAATGACCGACGGCGGCGGCCGGGCGCAACTGCTGTCGAATCTGGTCGATCAGTGGCCGGGCGCGATCGACGTGTATCGGGCCAACGCCGCGCGGCGGCGATTTTCGCGGCGCCGGGCGCTGGCGGCAATGATCGGCATCACCGGCAAACGCTATGGGTGGCTGAATTTATGCCGGGCCGCGCTGCTGCACATGCCGGTCTTTCGATTTCTGGCTTGTCCTGAAACAAACGACCTTGCCGCATCGCGTTGGCCGCCGTTTTGTTCGCAAGCGATTGCAGCGGCCGACCGCGCCGGCGGCGTCGATCCGGTCCCCAATCTGTCCGATCGGCTGACCGAACCGGGCGACCTGGCGCGAAGCCCTTTTTACGACTATCAATTCACTCTGTTCTCCAATCCCAAAAAGGAGGGATCATGCGAACCGCATTCAGAAAGAGCATCGCCGTATTGATCGGATTGCTGCTAATGGTTGCGGCGGCGGCCGGCAATGATGAGGCCGGCGCCCCCATGCTGTTGGATTTCTATTCGGACTGGTGCGGCGCGTGCCGTTCGATGGCGCCGGCGGTCGATGCGTTGGTGCAGGAGGGGCACGTCGTTCGACGGATCAACATCGATCAGGAAGTCGGCCTTGCCCGGCAATATGGCGTGACGAGCATTCCGTGCTTCGTCGTCGTTCAACAGGGCCGCGAAATCGACCGAGTGACCGGCATCGCCACAACAGAGCGGCTGAAACTGAAAATGAGGGCGGAAGGCGGAGGGCGGAAGGCGGAAAAAGTTATTGCTCAAAAAATCCCGCATCCGGCTTGGCGCTACGAGCGGGCAGTCGGACGGCGGTCGTGCGTGGTCCGCGTCTTCTGCGAGGACGGCGCGTCGTCGCGATCGATCGGCAGCGGCGCACTGGTCCGCTGGAACGGCCGGCTTGTCGTGCTGACCGCACGGCATGTGGTTCAGAATGCCAAACGGATCGTCGTCGAACTATGCACAAAGAAGACGCACCGGGCCCGGGTCGTAAAAGTCGACGCGGTGTGGGACTGCGCCGTGCTGGAGCTGAGCGGAACGCCCGAGGGCGTTGAACCGGCGGAAATTGAGCTTGGCGCGGCGGCTGTGCATCAAAAAGGCGACCGGCTGGAGTCGTGTGGCTACGGTTCCGACGGCCGGCTGGCCTGCAACTCGGGCCGGTTTTTGGGCTATCGGCGTTCGACCGCCGCGCCGCAGGGTCCGGACGATTGGTTGACGATGTCGGGCCTCGCCCGCGGCGGCGATTCGGGAGGACCGATCTTCAACGAGCGCGGGCGGTTGGTCGGCGTGCTTTGGGGCACCGACGGCAAAGAAGTCGTGGGCGTTCAGGCCGGGCGCATCCATCGGTTGCTCGACGCCGCGGCGCCGAAACAAGCGGCGTTGCCGGTCGAACAGAAGGCGATTGCCGCGCGTTGTCCGACGCCGCCGAAAGAGCCCGATTCGGTCGCGTCGTTCCCGATTCCGGCGGCCGCCGAGGCGTCGACGTACGGCAAACCGCAGCCGGTACTCCCGTGGCGCGACGGGGCACAGAAAAAAGACGACGCCATCGAGGCGCGGATCGAGGCGTTGCTCGAACTGCAAGAGCGGCAATCGCGGGCAGCGGCATCGACCGCTCCGGCAATTGCCGCCGCGCCCTCGATCCATGCGTCTGAAGCCGACAAACATCACGAAAAGGCGTCTCCGGCCGTCGCAGCGATTTGCATGGCTGCCGCCGTCGGGCTAGCTTCGGCGATGTATTATCTGACGGCGAAAGAGCAGTAGAGTGGAGAGTGGAGAGTGGAGAGTGGAGAGGGACTCATAACTGAGTACTGACAACTGACAACTGATAACTGAAAACCAGGAGTATCCTATGAGCAACTTTCATGCGCTTCCGGCCGAGTGGCAATACGTTGTTCTGACGCTTTCGGCTGCCGTCGGCACGTTTGTCGTGCTGTGGTGTGCCAATCGAATCCAAGCCCGGCGCAAACGGGCGGGCGAACTGGCCAAGAAACTCAGCGAGTGGGGCATGACCAAGCTGGCTGAACCGTTGGACGCCTACTCGCACGGCGATTATTCCGAGGCCATTCACGGGTTCGTGCAGTTGGCTAAGGAAATGCGCACCACCGCCGGAGCGGTGACGCTGATCGAGGGCGCAGTGGTGAAGGCGGTGGCTTACTATGCCGCCAACAATGCCACGAAGGCGCAGGAGATCATCGCGATTTTGCAAAACGGCGCGGCGTCGAAATCGTTGTTCTCCGCGGCATCCAAGGCAAACGAAACGGTTTCGGCTTAAGGCCACACATCATGACGACTCGGGAATCAGCAGCGATTGAAAGGCTTCGCGACGAGTTGCACGCCTATCACGTCGACGTGCAAAGGCTTGTGCAGCGTTGCGAATCGTGCCGGGCCGAGGTGGTTCAGATTGCAACCGACATTTACGGCCTGCCCGGCAACAAGGCAACGAGCCCCGGTTTGATGGGCGAAGTGGCCGAACTCAGGCGGAGCCGGAAGCTGATTCTGATGGCGCTGCGCGGGGCCTGGGTGCTGTTGACCATTTTGTTCGGCGCGGCGGTTACGGCCTTATTGCGCGCGGGCTTTTGATCCGAACGACCAAGTTAACGAGGCGACGCTGTGATAATTCGCGATCGAATCCGAGAATTTCGACGTATCAAGGCCAGCCAGTTGCGGCCGCATCCGAACAACTGGCGCACGCATCCCACGGCCCAGCAAGACGCGCTGCGCGGGGTGCTTGCGGAGATCGGGTATGCCGACGCGCTGTTGGCGCGCGCGTTGCCCGACGGGTCGCTCGAACTGGTCGACGGTCATCTGAGGGCGGAAACGACGCCGGACATGGAAGTGCCTGTGTTGGTGCTCGATCTGGACGAAGCCGAAGCGGCCAAGCTGCTTGTGTTGCACGACCCGCTGGCCGGCATGGCTGCGGCCAATCAAGAAGTGCTGGCTGAGCTGCTCGGTCAGGTCGAGACGGAGAACGACGCCGTGCAGGCGATGCTGGATCAGATGCTGGCCGAGCCCGACGCTCTTTTGGATGACGCGGAAGAGCCCGCCGAACGGGAGAAAGACGTTGCGATTCCCGAGGCGTTTCAGGTGGTGATCGAGTGTCGCGATGAGGCGGAACAACAAGCGATTTTCGAGCGGATGACCGGCGAAGGATACTCGTGCCGGCTGTTGATGTTGTAGGGAGTTATCAGTTTTTTTCAGTTTTCAGTTGTCAGTTATCAGTTGTCGGTTGGTTTGGGCAACGCCTCGTGGACGCGGCGGCTAAACTCCAATCCACAATTTCTAATCCCTAATCCCTTATTCCCATGCCATTGCTAGATATTGAAGTCGCCTGCCCTT
>CAYMQL010000319.1:0-4045 GCA_964392255.1 uncultured Planctomycetaceae bacterium
CGGCGGTAGAATCTTGAGCATGGGACGGCCGGCGGTGTTGCAACGCCCCGGCCAAGCGAACCCGGGCAGGCGCTCCACCTTCTCTGCCTTTCGGTGGCACCTGCCGGGGTTCGGCCCGTGGAAAGGCAGGTTCTATGTCTGAATCCGATGAATTACAATTGTCAGGAACGCTATTCGGGGCAATTGTCGATTTTGTGGATCGGCAGAAAGAAAAAACTACCGATGCACTGTCACATACTTGTACGCCCGATTGCTGTCCTCAGGCGTTGTGCTTAACCTATATTGCAAGTCTTGAATTGTATGCTGTTGCGAGTTGCGAATTTCTGTTCGTAGGGGGGCTGTACGATCCAGCGATGACTTGGTTGCAGCGTGCAATTTTCAAGACCTTGCCTTTCTGGACAGTAACGTTGTATTGGCCTTCGTTGTCTGCCCGGATTAGTAAATGGGCTGCAACATTCATTGGCAATTTAGAACAGTCTGGTGATTGGTCACAAAGACATCCTGGACGGGAGCAGCTTCTGGGGGAACTTGCATTCCAAAAAACCCATCAGATTTCTATAGGTCTTATACATGCTACTAGCGCGCATGATTATGTCTTTAAGTTTGGGGAGCGTCTCTCAGCCGAGATCAGAAGTGTACTGGGAAAAACTTGGGTGAGCAAGTTTCAAGACCCAAACGCGACTACGCTGCCTTGCATCACTAAAAAACAATTCCTGTCTATTCGCCGTATCCTAAAGCAACACCCAGCTTGGAACTCCCACGAACGGATGAGACTTATTCCGCTCCTTGAATCGGAGCAGCAAGTGTTATTTCGGACGCGACTCAGTGGCTGCCAGTTTAAGTCGGCTACCTGCGACTTTTCGCCGATTCTTGAGCTAGTCCAGGCGATGCGGGCACAGATAGAGAAGGTCGGCATCTTTGAGAAATCACAGAAGGCGATAACGAAGTTACCCACTCGCCCACCCGACAAAGCCTTTCAGGCGTGGCAGCTTCGGGAATTGGTTGGGATTTCCAAACAGGGAGAAATTGCGGACATAATGACGAAACAGGGCATCCCCGCAACCCAAGGGCAGGTCTCCAAGTGGCTGAAGGCGGTGGATGAATGGCGCGCGGCTGGCGGAGTCATGCCCGAAGTCGGCACACTCGATGGCCAGCCGCAATCCGTTGACCCAGATATTCTCGATATGGGCGCGCGGCAAGATGGTCTGACGCCGCGACAGCGCCCCCGGCGCGACTCTGACGCCGATGAATAATCTCCGTTTTTCGGGATGATTATTCAAGCCCTAAGTGCAAGCATGGGAATACTATGCGCACCGTATGCGCGGGCTGTTTTGCATATTCCCCAGGAAAGAAGGGACGTACAAATTCCTTTCATTCCTGGAGGTTCGCAAGATGATCGAAACAGACCTTCTTACAGCGGAAGAATTGGCTGAGCGGTTGCACGTTCGACCAAGCACGGTACGGAAGTGGGCGAGGCACGGAAGAATTCCTATGGTGCGGTTGTCGCCCAAAGTTGTGCGCTTCAGTGTGGCAGATGTCATTGAAGCCGTGAACGACGCCCGACGCGGCAGTAAGGGGGTGGCCCATGCCAAGTAGCACCACCATCTCCGAACACGCCCCAGAACTCTTGACCCTGCCCCAGGTGGCAAAACTGTGCGGCGTTTCGCAACGGACGGTGTGGGGCTGGGCGACGGACGGCACGGCCCCGTCGGCGCTGAAGATCGGCAAGGGCACTGTCAGATATTCTCGCCGCGCCTACGAGCGGTGGATTGCGGCCGGCTGCCCTCGAATCGACGGAGGGCACGGCCATGAGTAATCAGACAGAAGGCCCGATGGATCAAGCGGAACTACGGCTGGCGGCGGAGGCTATTTACGCCATCCATGACGCCGGAGAACTCGACGAGTTGAAGGCCGAGATTGCGGACGTTGCCCACGAGCATGACTGCCCGCCTTCCGTCGAGGGGCTGCTTTGCCATCGCTCGATCAATCAAAAATGGTCGGTCGAGTGGTTGGCTGGGGAGCTCTCTGAAATGCTGGGCGCGCCCCGCGAAGCGTGCTTGCAGGCCGCGGCGTCGGTCGTCTTGAAGACCCGTAGGCAGATAGCGATCGACTGCATCGTACATCGTGCCCAACAGCTTGCGAGACACACGGAGGTGCGCCAATGAACGATCTACAAAGAGCGGTGGAGAGATTACGAGGCGGGAGTCGCGGCGGCGACGCGCCGAAGAGGAAGCGGCCGTCGAGCGATGCCGTTTCGGTCCCCGTGCCGGTGCCCGCGTTCGATGCCGACCTGTTGCCCGATGCGCTGCGGCCGTGGGTGCGTGACATTGCGGATCGGATGCAGTGCCCCATCGACTTCCCCGCCGTGGGCGCGATGATTGTGCTGGCGGCCGTGGTGGGGCGGAAGGTTGGCATTCGTCCAAAGATGCGGGATGCGTGGGTGGTGATTGCGAACCTCTGGGGATTGCTCATCGGGCGGCCCGGCCTGCTGAAATCCCCGCCGCTGAAGGAAGTGCTGAAGCCACTCAATCGGCTGGAGGCCCTTGCGGCGGCGGAGTATGCCGAGGCGGCGCGCGATGCCGAGGGCAGGGCGATTGTGGCCGCAGCCCGAAAGAAAGCCGCCCAAGCGGAAATCGAAAAGGCGGTGAAACGCGGCGGCGCTGATCCCGACAAGCTGGCGGCCGACCTGCTGGCAGAAGAGGAGCGCCCGCCAACGCGACGGCGGTACATCGTCAACGACTCGACCGTGGAAAAGCTGGGAATCCTGTTGAACGAGAACCCCAACGGCGTGCTGGCCTATCGCGACGAACTCCAAGGACTGCTGCGCAGCCTGGACAAGCCCGGCCGCGAGGATTCCCGCGCGTTCTATCTGGAATGTTGGAACGGCGACGGCCGTTTCACTTGCGACCGTGTTGGGCGCGGCACGCTCGACATCGAGGCGTGCTGTCTTTCGCTGATCGGCACCATCCAGCCCGGCCCAATGCAGAGCTACCTGTTCAGCGCGGCGGCCGGAGGGCAGGGCGACGACGGTTTGCTCCAGCGCTTTCAACTGGCGGTGTGGCCCGAGGTTTCACGGGATTGGGTCAACGTCGATGCCTGGCCCGACAAAGAAGCACGCGATCGCGCGTATGCGGTGGTGGACCGGCTTGCGAATCTCGACCCGTGGGAGGTAGACGCCCAACAGGACGACCACGACGGCGTTCCGTTTTTGCGGTTCGACGCCAAGGCCCAGGGGGCGTTCGATGAGTGGCGCGCCGATCTTGAACGGACGCTGCGGGCGGGTACGCTGGCCCCGGCCCTCGAATCGGTGTTGGCGAAACATCGGTCCCTTGTTCCTTCGATTGCCCTGCTCATCCACCTGGCGGACGGCGGGCGCGGCCCCGTGCCCGTTACCGCCCTCGACAAGGCTGCGGGCTGGGCGCGCTACCTGTTCGGCCATGCCCGGCGTGTCTATGGCGCGGTGGAGGCGGGCGACGCCGACGACCAGGAGGCGCTGCTGGATTCGATTCGACGGCTTGGCGGTAGAGTGACGGCACGGGACCTGCGCCACCACGGATTTAGCGGCGATGCCGAGGCAGCCCAAGAGGCGCTTGAGGGCCTTGTGCGGGCGGGTGCGGGTGTTTGGGAGAACGTGCCTCCCGGTCCCCGCGGCGGCAGGCCGACTTGCGTTTTCACGTTGACCGCAAGCGACACCAAAACCGAAACCCCCTCGAAACCCGAGGAAAACGTAGGTTTCGGTTTCGGTGCTGGCGCTATCCAGCCCGATCCGAACGACTTGCTCAACGAAGCGGCGGCGGCCGATGAGGAGGCAACATGGTGAAGCAACCTCGACAGAAGCCCGAGCCGTGGCCCCCAGTGGAGTACCGGCTGCCCGACAGCATCGAAGAAATCGAGCGCGGCCGGATCGAGCCGCCGCGGCAACGGGATATGTTCCACGATACCCCCGAAGCGCGGCGAGCAAGGTTGACGGGCGGCATTGCTGCGCCATCGGCCCCGAGGATTGCGCCCGGTTGCGTTGCGCCGGGCATGGTCGATATGTTGGACC
>CAYMQL010000320.1:0-209 GCA_964392255.1 uncultured Planctomycetaceae bacterium
GCACCGCCGAACGCTGCAAATGCCCAAGCCAGTCGTCGCTCGGCTGGAAGTCGTACTTTTGCTTCAAAAGCTTCTTCGGCGGATAATTGAACAGCCACATGCCTTCGTCGGCCCATACCTTGGCCGCCAGTTGCAACAGGATCCCGCAAATCGTCAACGCAAACAACGGCCGAAACCAAAAACATCGCATCTTTTAGGACTCCAGGATT
>CAYMQL010000320.1:219-4039 GCA_964392255.1 uncultured Planctomycetaceae bacterium
TGACGGATGATCCTACGTCGAAACGCCCCGTTTGGCAAGACGAACGCCCCTGCGAACCAAAAATGGCCAAGACGCCTTCAAAACCTTGACAGCGTCCGAGTTTCGCCCCTAAGATGACTCACGATGAACACCCCAGCATTTCCACCCGCGCCGACAATCCACCAAGGCGAACTCGCCTTGATGCTTCGCCCCCATCATCAAGAACACCTGCTGGCGTTCTGGGATCGTCTCGACGCCGATCAGCGCCGGTCGCTTGCCGGCCAGATTGCGAGCATCGATTTCGCGCTGATCCGCCGTCTCTGGGAAGATCGCGGGCAACAAAACGATTTTCGGCAATTGGCCGAACGGGCGGAATCACCGCCCGCCTTCCGGCTCGACGCCGCACAAAATCCCTTCACGCCGCAACAGGCCCGCCAACGCGCCGACCAAGCGCTGGCCGCCGGCCGGATCGGCGCCATCCTGGTGGCCGGCGGACAGGGCACTCGCTTGGGCTTCGACCATCCGAAGGGCATGTTCCCCATCGGCCCCTTGTCGCAAAAATCGCTCTTTCAGATCCACATCGAGAAGATTCGGGCCGCCGCCCGGCGCTGCGGCAAGCCTGTGCCTCTTTATATAATGACCAGCCCCGCCACGCACGCCGAAACGGCGGCCTTTTTGGCGGCCAACAACCGTTTCGGGCTGCCCGAGCAGGATTTGACGCTCTTCTGCCAAGGCACGATGCCGGCCGTCGACGCCGAAACCGGCCGCGTGCTGTTGGAATCGCCCGATCAGATTGCATTGAGCCCCGACGGACACGGCGGCGTGCTTGCCGCGCTCGCACAAAGCGGCGCGCTGGACGACATCGAGCGCCGCGGGCTGCGCCATCTCTTTTACTTCCAGGTCGACAATCCCCTGGTCGACGTCTGCGGCCGCGATTTTCTTGGGTATCACTTGTTGTCGGATTCCGAGTTCGCCGCTCAGGTCGTCGCTAAGCAAAATCCGTTGGAACGGGTCGGCAACGTTGTCCAGGTCGACGGCCGGCTGATGGTGATCGAGTACAGCGACTTGCCCGACGACATTGCCCAACGACGCAACGCCGACGGCTCGCTTCGCCTCTGGGCCGGCAGCATCGCGGTCCATGCTTTCGACGTCGGCTTCCTCCGGCGCATGGCAGGGCAAGCGACCGCGCTGCCGTTTCACGCCGCCCGTAAAATCGTTCCCCATCTCGACGCCGCCGGAAATCGCGTCGAACCGCCCCGGCCCAACGCCGTCAAGTTCGAGCGATTCATTTTCGACTTGATGCCGCAGGCCGCCTCGGCCGCGATCGTCGAGGTTGATCGGGCAACGACGTTCGGCCCGCTGAAAAACGCAGGCGGCGCGTCGCAAGACTCGCCCGAATCGGTTCGCGCCCAAATGGCCGCCCAAGCCCGCGATTGGCTTCGTCGGGCTGGGGCGCGGGTCGACGACGAAGCAATGGTCGAGATCAGCCCCCTGTTTGCCGCCGACGCCGAGCAACTGGCTTCAAAAATCCGCCCCGGAACGCGCATCGACAAACCAACCTACTACGATGGCGGATCCGCCGGATAAGTCATGTCGGATAGGCCTGGAGCCAACAGCCCCCAGAACGAAACCGCCATTCGACGCACATTCCGGGAGCTGTTTACACTACAGCGCTAAGTTCGCCACGAAGACACAGAGAGGAAAGCCGTGTGCCGCAATTGATTTGCGGCAACCACCGATCCGTTGGCGTCGAAGTGCGAATGATGATCTTCCAACCGAGAGGAATACCAATGCCATGTATTCCACCTTTTGTCTGTCTCTGCGACCTCCGCGACTCCGTGGTGAATTTCTTTTAGATTGCGAGTTAGCGCTGTAGTACTAAGTTGTCCGCGCACAACCCGATCCTTCCGCAATCCCCTAGGGAGCGATGTACGCCGCCGCTTCACGCCGCCCGTCTTAGGCGGGCGCAACCGAGACCGCACGCGGTCCCTTGTCGCGTCCCCTCGCGTCGGGGCCGGTCGTGATCTCGTACGTGACCGACTGGCCTTCCTTCAGTTCGTCGAACTTGTTGTCGGCCACCACGGTGTGATGGAAAAAGATGTCTCCGCCGGCGGCCGAGATAAACCCGAAGCCCCGGTCCGCAACCAGTTTCTTGATGGTACCTTGCGGCATCGCAACCACTCCTCGCAGGACGAAAAACACACGCCGCGGCGCCCGGTCATCGGACGGCCGCGTTTATACTCGGTTTTTTTAAGAGTCCCTCCCGCTATCGCTTCATGCGGTCGTCGTTGGCTTCCTTCTCCGATGTAATGCGGTTCTTCAAGATTTTCAACGCGGAACGGAACGGCCTTTCCAATTGCGAAAATCCATGCCCGCCGCGCCTTGATGTTACCACCGGCACGGCCGGGGGGCAATAGGCGGCCTTCACTTGCGCCCCCCCGTGTTGGTGGACCTGGCTTTGGGTGGAGCATTTTGAAAAAACGACGCTATGCTGCCCTGAGCGTGGATGGTTACTTCGACTCGCGGACCGCCTCGTACAGGGCCACCAGATTCTCCGAGGGCGTGCCGGCCTGGACGTTGTGGACCGTGTTGAACACGAATCCGCCGTCGCGGCCGAAGATTTCGATTCGCTCGCGGACCTGGCGGCGGATTTCGTCCGGCGTGCCGAACGGCAGCGTCTTTTGGGTGTCGATCCCGCCGCCCCAGAACGTCAGCCGCTGGCCGAACTTATCCTTCAGCGTCTGCGGATCCATGCCTGCCGCCGAACACTGGACCGGGTTGAGGATGTCGAAGCCCGCCTCGACCAGATCGGGCAGCAGGCCGACGACCGATCCGCACGAGTGGATAAACGTCTTCCACGGCGTGTGCGCGTGGACCCAGTCGTTGACGATTTGATGGAACGGCTTGAACAGTTTTCGATAGGCCGTGGGACTGATGAACAGTCCGTGCTGCGTGCCGAAATCGGTGCCGGTGATGAACACAGCCGAGACGCGGTCGCCCACGGCGTCGTAAATCTTCGCCAGATTTCCCAGCGCAATGTCGCACTGGCGGCGGAAGATTTCATAAACGTGGTCGAAACGGCTGGCGGTGCTCATGTACCACTCGGCGACGTCGCGAATGCCCTTCGGCCGCTTCATCCACGGGGCGGGCACCAGGGCGATGTCGCCAAAGGCCGTGCCGCCGAAGCTGCCCAAAATCGCCCGATCGCTCTGGCGGCTCAGCCGGTCGGCCTCCGAAGCGAAATATTGCAGATCGGCGTCGGAAATCGGCACGAACTCCTCGAGATTATCCTCGACCTTCAGCGTCGCGTCATCGATCGGCTCCTGGCGGACGATCGTGTCGAAGTAGAACCCGCCCTTGGGCATCCGGCCGCTCGGCGGCGCGGAGCGGTCGCCTTCGGGATACATTAAAATGTCGCCGCTGGGCTCCGGCTCAGTGTTGAACGCGCCCGGCACCAGCATCGGCGTGCCGTCGAAAGTGGTCCAGGGCTTCCAGTTCTCGCAGGGATAGCCGAACATGGTGTTCCGGCAACCAAGTGCCACGACGTCGACGCCCAGGGCGTCCATCAAATCGGGGCCGATCTCGCCGAGCATCTGGTACGGCTCGTTCACTTTGACCGGCGTGCCCGGCGGATCGAGCTTCAATGCCTGCCGGAGCTTGTACACGCAACTGACGTGCATGCCCGTCACCGCGCTGGCGCCGAGGTCCAGTGGCACGCGGTCGGGCGTTTGGTGGTTCAAAGCGGCTTCAACGCGCTGGCGTGAGTTCATCATTGGGCATTCCTCGCGATCGGCGCGAGGGAAAAGGAGTATGGGATACACTTCGAGCCTCACACGGAGTG
>CAYMQL010000321.1:0-4033 GCA_964392255.1 uncultured Planctomycetaceae bacterium
TATTTTGGTCGAAGCGTTGCAGCGCGATCTGAACGGAGGGATCGGCGCCCCCGGCAAGCACGATGGCATCGACGGTCTGGAGCACCTCGACAAGCTGATCGCGATCGACCAGTCGCCGATCGGCCGCACGCCGCGGTCGAATCCGGCCACGTACATCAAGGTGTTCGACGAAATCCGCCACCTCTACACGCAACTGCCCGAGGCGAAAGCACGCGGCTATCAGCCGGGCCGGTTCAGCTTCAACGTGGCCGGCGGCCGTTGCGAGGCTTGCGAGGGCAACGGTTCGAACAAGCTAGAGATGGATTTTCTGGCCGACGTGTGGGTCACTTGCCCCGTGTGCGAGGGCCGGCGGTTCAACCGCGAGACGTTGCAGATCCGCTATAAAGGCAAGTCGATCGCCGACGTGCTGGAAATGGACATTCAAGAGGCTGTCCGCCACTTCGAGAACATCCCCGCGATTTGCCACAAGCTTCAAACGCTGCACGACGTGGGCCTCGACTATATGAAACTCGGCCAGCCGTCGCCCACGCTCTCGGGCGGCGAGGCCCAGCGCGTGAAACTCGCGCGCGAACTGGTCAAAAAAAGCACCGGCCGGACACTGTATCTATTGGATGAGCCGACCACCGGGCTGCACTTTGCCGACATCGAGCTGCTGCTGAAGGTGCTGCACGCCTTCGTCGAGGCCGGCAACACCGTGCTGGTCGTCGAACACAACACCGAGGTCATCAAAACGGCCGACTGGATCATCGATCTTGGCCCCGAAGGCGGCGCAGCGGGCGGCCGCATCGTGGCCGCCGGCACGCCGGAAGAGGTCGCACAGGGGAGAGGGGAGAGGGAAGAGGGGAGAGGGAAGGCGGAAAGCGGAGGGCGGGAGGCGGAAGATGCGGAAGTTCGAACAGCTAATCCCCAATCACTAATCCCTAATCCCTGCTCCGCCCTCCCCTTGTCCCATACCGGCAACGTGCTGCGGCGCGTGCTGTCCGATCAGCATGAGCATCGATCGCGCCCGGCACAAGTGCCGGGGCTAAACATTCCACCAACCCCCGCCCCTCACTCCCCTCTCTCCTCTCCCCTGATCCGCGTCCGCGGCGCGTGGCAGCACAATCTGAAGGGCGTCGACGTGGATATTCCGCGCGACGCGATCACCGTCTGCTGTGGGCCGAGCGGATCGGGAAAATCCTCGCTGGCGATGGACACCATCTACGCCGAGGGCCAGCGCCGCTACGTCGAAAGCCTCAGCGCCTACGCGCGGCAGTTCGTCGGCCAGATGCAAAAACCGAAGGTCGAACATATCGAGGGCCTTCCGCCCGCCATCGCCATCGAACAAAAGCATTCCGGCCACACGCCGCGAAGCACGGTGGGCACGGTCACGGAAATCTACGATTATCTGCGGATTTTGATGTCGCGGCTGGGCCAGCCGCACTGTCCCGGGTGCGATCTGCCCATCGGCAGCCAATCGGCCGACGAAATCATCGCGAAACTGATGGCCCATCCGCCCGGCACGAAGCTGCACCTGCTGGCCCCGTTGGAAATTCGCGTCGGCGAGCAGTACCAGACGCTTTGGGACGAGACCCGGGCGTCGGGCTACGTGCGCATTTGGGTCGACGGCCAGACCTACTCGATCGACGAGCCGCCGGCGATTGACCGGCGGCGAAAACATGACGTGGCCGTGGTGGTCGATCGCGTGTCGATTCGGCACGACGCACGGTCGCGGTTGGCCGGCAGCGTCGAAAACGCCTTGTCGCTTGGGCGCGGAGTACTGCGGGCGGTGTATCCGCAACCAGACGCGCCCGAGCCGCGATGGCCGATCGAAACCCATAGCCAGCACTTTGTCTGCGACCGTTGCGATCGCAGTTTCGAGCCGCTTTCGCCGCATAATTTTTCGTTCAACAGCGCCCTGGGCTGGTGTCCGGCGTGCGAAGGGCTCGGCACGCAGATCGGGGCGAATCCCGCGGCGCTGCTGCACAATCCGAAGCTTTCACTCGCTCAAGGGGCGGTGGCGCTGTGGCCGAACGCGGGCAGTGGGATTTTCGCCGCGATGCTCAATGTTTTTGGCCGCGGCACAGGCATCCCGCTCGACGTGCCTTTTGAACAGCTCAGCGGCCGACACCGCCGGCTGGTTCTGCACGGCACGGGCGAGCAGTGGTTCGAGGTGCCCAACATCCGCAAAGCTGCAACCGGCGGACGCGGCTTTATGCTGCGATTCCAATACAAAGGCATGTATCCGGCATTGGAGGAAGCCAGCCGCACGTCGCCGGCGTTCCGCGCCAAGCTGGAGCATCTGGTCGACGAGGTCGAGTGTTCGGTCTGCGGCGGCAGCCGGTTGCGCGACGACGCCGCGGCGGTGAAACTCCGCGGCCGGACGATCGACGAATGGTGCCGGATGCCGCTGGGGCGGCTGAGCGAGGAGTTTCAGAACTGGAAGCCGTCGGCCTCGGAAAAGAAGATTGCCGGCGAGGTGACGCGCGAGATTCGCAATCGGCTTCAGTTTCTCGTGGACGTGGGCCTCGATTATCTAACGCTGGCCCGGCCCGCGCCTTCGCTCTCCGGCGGCGAAATGCAGCGCATTCGCTTGGCGGCCCAAGTGGGCAGCGGGCTGTGCGGCGTACTCTATGTGCTCGACGAGCCGACCATCGGGCTGCATCCGCGCGACAACCGCCGTCTGTTGGACGCACTGAAAAAGCTGCGCGACCTGGGCAACACGTTGCTCGTGGTCGAGCACGACCGCGAGGTGATCGGCGACGCCGACCAACTGTTGGACTTCGGCCCGACGGCCGGCACAGGCGGCGGCCATATTGTGGCCCAGGGCACGCCCGCGCAAGTGGCCGCGCGCCGCGGCTCGGTCACCGGCCCTTATCTTTCCGGCAAAAAGGCGATTCCGGTGCCGATGAATCGGAGAGTGGGGAGTGGAGAGTGGAGAGTGGAGAGAAAAGGCAAGGCACAGGGCAAACGTACAGGTAAAACACAAAACTCTCCACTCTCCACTCTCCACTCTTCACTCTCCCCGCCCGGCGGCTGGCTGGAAATCGTCGGGGCTCGGCACAATAATCTCAAGAACATCGACGTAAAGATTCCGCTGGGCACGTTTACGGTCGTGACCGGCCCGAGCGGCAGCGGCAAAAGCTCGCTGATCGAGGACGTACTGTATGCTTCGCTGGCCCGGACGCTGCACCGGGCGAAGACGATTCCCGGCGCCCACGACGCCATTCGCGGCATTGAGCTGATTAACAAGGTGATTCGGGTCGATCAGCAGGCGCTCGGCCAGACGCCGACCTCGAATCCGGCCACGTTCACGGGCGTTTTCGACCTGATTCGCACGCTCTATGCCCAACTGCCCGAGGCGAAGCTCCGCGGCTACACGCCGCGAAGGTTCAGTTTCAACGCCGCGGGCGGCCGATGCGAAAAATGCGAAGGCAACGGCCAGCTTCGGATCGAGATGCACTTTCTGCCCGACGTGTGGGTCGAGTGCGACGTTTGCGGCGGGCGGCGCTACAATCCCGAGACGCTGGCCGTCCGATACCACGGCCGGTCGATTGCCGACGTGCTCGATATGTCCTGCGCCGAGGCGGTCAAGCTGTTCGAGAACATTCCGAAAATCCGCCGCCCGTTGCAGATGCTTTGCGACGTCGGGCTCGACTACCTTACGCTTGGCCAGCCGGCCCCGACGCTATCGGGCGGCGAGGCGCAGCGCGTCAAACTGGCCGCCGAGTTGGCGCGGCCCGACACCGGCCAGACGCTTTATCTATTGGACGAACCGACCACGGGCCTGCACTTCGACGATCTGGCCAAACTGCTCGACGTGCTGGGTCGGCTGGTCGATTTGGGCAACACGGTCGTGGTGATCGAACACAATCTGGACGTGATCAAAACGGCCGATTGGATCATCGACCTCGGGCCCGAGGCCGGCGACGACGGCGGCTTTGTGGTGGCCGCCGGTACGCCGGAGGAAATTGTGAAGTGGAGAGTGGAGAGTGGAGAGTGGAGAGAGAGGGCGGAAGGTTCGAGCACGGCCCGAGAAAAAAATCACAAATCT
>CAYMQL010000322.1:0-4029 GCA_964392255.1 uncultured Planctomycetaceae bacterium
AAATACAGGATAAACTGCCCCGATTGTTTTTGCGCAGCCCAGCCGGGGGCTAACAGCCCCCGGAAAAACAGCCCCCGGAAATGTGCGTAGCCTAAGCGTCCTGCTCCGGGAGCTGTTAGCTCCCGGCTATTCTTCTGCTTTCAAATCTCAGATTTCAAATCCCCAATCCCTTCCCTCACGCCGTAATCCCCTTCGTCAACGCCATAAACGCCGTCTCCAAGTTGATCTCCTCCTCGCGGAAAAGCGTCAGCTTGTGCCCCGCGTCGATCAACAGCGTGGGCAGATCGCTATAGTCGCTCGCGTTCTCGGCCAGCGTCGTGCGGATGCGCCCGTCGTGAATCTCAACGCTCTCGACCAATGGGCTTTGCTCTAAAATCCGCGCGGCCGCCTCGGCGTCGCCCGCCACCCCGACGATCAGCAGCGTCCGCTGCCGCACCTGCTTCATCACATCCGACACGTTGGCGTTGACCAGCAACTCGCCGCGTTCGATGATGCCCACCTTGTTGCAGATGTCGGCCAACTCGGGCAGGATGTGGCTTGAAACCATAATCGTCTTGCCGAGCTTGCCGAGTTCCTTGAGCAGCCCGCGAATCTCGATCCTTGCCCGCGGGTCCAAGCCGCTGGCCGGCTCGTCCAGCAGCAGCACCTTCGGATCGTGCAACAGCACCCGGGCCAGCCCCAGCCGCTGCGTCATGCCCCGCGAAAGGCTTGTAACCATCGCGTCGCGCTTGTAGCCCAGGTCGACCAGTTCGAGCATGTCGTTGCAAACCTTTCGCCGGGCCGCCCCTTTGATGCGATACGCCGCGGCGAAAAACTCCAAATACTCGATCACCTTCATGTCGTCGTATACGCCGAAAAAATCGGGCATGTATCCGATCAACCGCCGAATCTCTTTCGGGTGCGTGTAGATCGAGTAGCCGCACACGCTGGCCTCGCCCCAGGTGGGCTGCAACAGCGTCGCCAGAATGCGCATCGTCGTCGTCTTGCCCGACCCGTTCGGCCCGATGAACCCGAACAGATCGCCCTCGGCCAGATGGATCGTCAAATTATCGACGGCGTGCAAATCGCCGTAAACTTTCGTGAGGTCTTGCGTTTTGATCATGGTAATAGTGGTCGGCGGCCAGTAGCCGGTAGCCAGTAGCGCAGTGGTCGGCGGTCAATGGCATGGTTGCCCATACTCGCCACTAACCACTAGCCACTAGCCACTAACCTCCCCTCTCTTTCTTCACCGGAAACACAACGCGATACAAAATCACCTGTTCGGTCGCTCCGTCCGGCAGCGGCCGGCCGTTGCACAGCAGCGCAGCGCCCGCCGCCTTCTCCTGCGCAGCGCGCGGCACTTGAGCTACGAGAATCGCGCGGCCGGCCTTCAACAACGCCCCCAAATCGACAAACGCCTGATAGTCGTTCGCCAACCGCGTATAGCGGCGTCCGCCGGCCTCTTCGTAAAACATCATCATCCGCAAGATATAGGCCGCGTCCGTACTCGCTTGATCATACGGCGTCGCCTCTTGCCGAAATTTGTCGCCGCCTTCCGAAACCACCACCCGCCGACCGGTCAACAGCGTCTTCAACTCGCTGCGACGGGTCGCCAGCCCCACCTGAACCGACTCGCCCGGCCCGATCGCGCCCAAATCATACGCCGACCGCCCATAGGCCAAAACGCAATGCTCCAGCGGAATCGCAAGGACATTGGTCAGCGTTCCCGACAGGAGTTGGTCTTGATCGGTCAGGTCCGACGTAAAGGCCGCGGCCCCGGTTCCGTTCCATCGCGACGTAAAACTCTTGGTCGCCCATTTCTGGATGGGCACGCCGCGCATTGCGTCCAATTTTTGCGAAAAATCGTAAGGCTCGGTCCCTACGGCCGGGTCGCCGGTCCGCGGATTCATCCCGCCCAATTCGCCGCCGGGCAAACCCAGCCAGGCCATCCACGTCCGCGCCTCGCGCAATCCGTCCGCCGGTTGCGGCGTCATCGCAAAATCGTACAACGCCGCGTGCGGACTGAACACATTCAGCCACGCCGCGCCGCGCACCCAACCCGACTCCGCGTCTACGTCGACTAGATTGGCCTGATTCACTTTGAGCTGGCTACCCTTGAACCAGCCGGCCAACGCACACGCCCCCAAACCAAAGATCACAACCACCAGCGGAAACGTCAACCACGTCCACGCCGGACGCCCGACCAATTTCTGAAGAAAAAAGTAGTCGCCCGGCCCGATCAGCAGTAAATATCCCGCGATCAATCCCGCCACCAACCAGAACGGCGCAAGCCGCACGCCGGGAAAACGGTCCAGCGCACTGCGCAGTTGCCCTGCCAGATCGCCGTACCCATAGTGCAACATCGCCGAGCCTCCGCCCAGCGCATCGCCGCCGCCGGTCGAAATGTCCAGCAGCTTCGCCGTCAACACCGGGCGGTCTAACCACTGCGCGATCGGCGGCTCGTCCGGATCGACGGCCAGAAACAATATCTGGCCGAACCCCCGCGGCGATCGCACCACCAACGGCAGATCGCCCTCCCGCGATTCGACGATCCCTTGCACGTCGGCCAACCGTGCCGCGCGAAATCGCGCCGCCGCCTCACCGTCCAGCGGCGCCGGGGTTCGGCTGCCGCAATAGCTCTCCAAAGCCGCGGTCAACGCCGCAAGCTGGTTCGGACGCCGCGATTCAACCCGATCGAATCGGCCGGGCGCGAACGCCGCAAGCGGCCCTTGCGCCCCGATGGTCTCTTCCGCCCGCGCCCCGGCGGCCAAAATCAACCGCCCGCCCATGCGCACCCATTCTTCCAAAGCCCGAATCCTCGCGTCGCCGGCTTTCAGTCGCCGATAGATCTCGGGCCGACTCGTCAACAACGCCACCGCGCCGACGCCTTCGTAGCCGCACCAATCCGTGGGCAATTGCTCGATGTCCTCGACTCGCGCCTCGACCGGCCGATGTTCCGGCTCGACCCCGACGAGTTTGCCAACCTCGGCCAGTCCCAACTCGGCCAGGCCCGCCACGACGATCAACGCCTGCGATTCGAGGCCCGGCAAAAAGTGCTCGCCGTCGGCTCTCTCGCCGGTCTGAAAGGTCCGCCGCGCGACCACCGCGTCCCCGTCGCAAAACTCTGCCGTCAAGGTCGCGCGCACCCTTCCAAACCGGCATAGCAGCCGCACCTTGCTTTCCTTGCCCGCCTCGACGATGCAGGGCTGATCCTCCGACGTAGAAACGCGGCTCGGCACGCCGTCTCCGTCCGGCACAATCGCCGACACCCGGCCCGAACACGTCTCGTCGCCGCCCCGCAACGTAATCTCGACCGGAGTCCAAACCCCAACCTTGTACCGATCCCCAAACCCAACGCGCACGCCGACGATCTGCGGCGGCTGCGACTCCGCCCGCAGCAAATTCGGAAGCCATAAAACGATGATCAGAGCAAGCCAACCGATGGATGCAAAATGAGCAATGAAGCATGAAGAATGAAGATCGCCCGGCATGCACCGGCGTTCCGCAACCGTCATTCTGCATGCATCATTCTTCGTTTTGCGTTCTCTTCTCATGGCTTTCCCGCGTCGGGACAGGTGCAAACGAATCGCCCGCAGCCGGGACAGCCCGCGCCGTACTTCCGCATCACCGCCTCGGTCAGGTCTACGCCCGCCACATTGGCGATCGTCGCCAGCCACGCCAACACGTCGGCGAACTCCAGCGTCTTTTCCTCATGCGTCCCCTTCCGCAACGCCGCCGCCAGTTCGCCGACCTCCTCCATCAGCCACATGAACGTCCCGTCGACGCCCCGGGCAACGTCCTTCTCCAAATACATCCGGCGGATGAGTTGTTGAAACTCGGCAAGCGTGATCTCCGGTCGGGAAACGTCCGAAGACGACGGCTCGGCATGGGGTGGATTGTTATGGCTCACAACGAGGTCAATTCCTTTTTCTTTGCTGCAGTCCCAAAATAACTCCCCTCTCCCTTTAGGAGAGGGGCAGGGGGTCAGCAGCATATCCCCTCTCCCTTTGGGAGAGGGGCAGGGGGTGAGGGCCAATTGCTCCGAAAAAC
>CAYMQL010000323.1:0-4021 GCA_964392255.1 uncultured Planctomycetaceae bacterium
CCGCAAGCGTCAAATCCGTTCAGGTCAGCCACAAAGCCGCCCGCGCGGCCAACAGGATTTTTTTGCTCGTACTCAGGCGGCCGCGCCTAGAATAAGTTATCGCCCGGCCCGGCCGAAAATCGTTGGAATCTTGGCAACGGGGTCAGAACCGTCAGATTGGGTCCGGCAGTCACAACCGGCCGTGGCCGGAAGAAATGGAAAAGTGGCCCGCGGATTATCTATTTCCCGCCCGTCACAACGCCGGTTATAATGTGTCGAGGAGGGTGAAGATGCCGGAAATCAGCCGTTTCTTTGGGATTGTGATCGCCATGTACTACGACGATCACGCACCGCCCCACTTTCATGCGGTCTACGGCTCTGAAAAAGCGGAGTTTGGCATTGATCCCCCGGGATTGCTCAAAGGACATCTGTCGCCGCGAGCGCTGGCCCTGGTTACCGAGTGGGCGGCTTTGCACCAAACTGAGTTGATCGAGGCTTGGGGTGATCGGGCCACCGGACAACGGCCGAGAAAGATTGAACCTTTGCAGTAAAGGGAAATAAAATATGACGCCCCCATGTGCCAGCGTTACAAAGGTGCAAGTCCTCGACGGCTATCGTCTGGAGTTGGCTTTTTCCGACGGCGTTTGCGGCGTTGTGGATCTTTCCAATCGAATCGTCGGCCGCGGCGGCGTATTCGAGCCGCTCGAAGACCTTCAATTTTTTCGTCGAGTCCGAATTGATTACGAACTCGGGACGATTGTATGGCCGAACGAGGTCGATTTTTGCCCGGACGCGCTTCACGATTGGGCAAGGGGCCGGCCTGTGCCGCGGCCGGAAGAAGAAACGGTCGCTTCCTAGTCGCCGTTTAGAACGAACCGTTTTCTGATTAAACGCTCCACGCGCGGTCGGTCCAATTACGCTGTCTTGCCGAGCGCGGCCGACTGGTTCAGCTTGTTGTAGAGCGTTTTCACGCTGATGCCGAGTTCTTCGGCCGCCTTGGGCTTGTTGCCGGCGTGGCGGTCGAGCGCCTCGTGGATGGCCTGCATCTCCAAATCGCGAAGATTCAACGCGCCGGCCGTTCGCGGGGGCATCGCCAGCGTCGGCCGCGCGAAAAACCGCTGCGGCAGATGCTCCGGCCGGATCGGCGGAGCGTCGCAAAGGATCATCGCATGCTCGATCACGTTGGCCAGCTCGCGGACGTTGCCCGGCCATGTGTGTTCCATCAGCGCTTCGAGCGCCTCGGGCGAAAAGACGGGGTCGCCCAAGCCGCGCAAACCGCCGAAGCGCGAGGCGAGACGTCGGGCCAACAGCGGGATGTCTTCGATCCGCTCGCGCAGCGCCGGCAGCGCGATTTCAAACGTGTTGATGCGGAACCAGAGGTCCTCGCGGAACTCGCCCTCGGCGACCATCGCGGCCAAATCGCGGTTCGTGGCGCAAATGACGCGCACGTCGCAGGTGAACGACTCGTTGTCGCCCAGGCGGCGCACTTCGCCGCTCTCGAGAAACCGCAGCAGCTTGGCCTGCATCGTTTTGGGCAACTCGCCGATCTCGTCGAGGAACAACGTGCCGCCGTTGGCCACTTGCAGCAGTCCCGTGCGATGGTCGTCGGCCCCGGTGAACGCCCCCTTGCGATGGCCGAACAGTTCGCTTTCGATCAGCGTCTCGGGCAGCGCCCCGCAATTGACGGGCACCAGCGGCATATCGGCCCGAAGGCTTTGCTGATGCACGGCCCGAGCCGCCAGCTCTTTGCCGGTGCCGGTTTCGCCCAAGATCAACACGGTCGAATCGGTCGGCGCGACGCGGGCAACGAGCCGGCGAACCTGCTCGGTTTTTTCGGACTGGCCGACCAGCTCGGGCGAGCCTTCGAGCCGCTCGAGGCGCTGCCGCAGCGCGCGATACTTGTTCGTCAGCTCGCGCTTCTCGGCCACGCGGCAAAGCAAGGTTTCCAGATCGATCAGCTTGCAGGGTTTGGTCAGATAGTCGAACGTGCCGTGGCGCAACGCGGCGACGGCTGTTTCCAACGACGACTTGCCCGTCAGAACGACGGCCTCGGTATCGGGCGAAAGCTGCTTGGCCCGGGCGATTACGTCGATGCCGTTGCAGCCCGGCATGTCGAGATCGACCAGGATGCAATCGTACGTGTTCCGTTCGAGCGCGGCCAGGGCGGTGCCGCCGTCGGGACAAATGGTCGCATCGTGTCCCATGCGGGGCAGCTCAAGCCGCATCAGCTCCTGCAACGAAGGCTCGTCGTCGGCGAACAGCAGTTTGAGTCGTTTATGCGGCTTGGCGTTGATGGCGGTTCTCCTTCTGCGAGGCGGCCAGCGGCAATCGAACACGGAAGGTCGAGCCGCGGCCGGCGCCGTCGCTTGCGGCGGTCATTTCTCCGCCGTGGTCGGCGATGATGCGATAGGTGATCGAGAGGCCCAACCCGGTGCCTTGGCCGCCGCGGCGGCGCGTGAAGAACGGCTCGAAGATGTGTTCGAGCACCTCGGGCGCCATGCCGCATCCGTTGTCCGAGACGGACAGCACGGCGCAGCCGTCGCGGGCCTCCAGTTGGACGCGCACCGCGCCGTCGTCGTCCAGGCTGTCCATCGCGTTGCTCAACAGGTTCAGCACCACTTGCTTGATTTCTTGGGGATTCACTTCGGCGAACACCGGCGCGGACGGGGCGAACTCGACGCGCTTGCGCTGATACTTGCCCAGGTGGCCCAGCATTTCGACCACGCCCCGCGTCAGTTCGCCCAGTTCGGTGGTTTCGCGACGTCCGGGGCCGATGCGCGAAAAATCCAGCAGCTTTTCGGTGATGCCCTTGCAGCGAAAGGCCTCGGTCTGAATCATGCGCAGGTAGTTGGCCGCGACGGCCTGCTGCGGATCGTCGGCGTCGGGCGTCTGGCGCAGCCGGCCTTCGAGCGATTCGGCGCACATCGCGATTGCGGCCAGGGGATTGTTGATTTCATGGGCCACGCCCGCCGCCAGAAAACCCACGCTGGCCAGTTGCTCGCTTCGGACCGCTTGCTTCGTGCGTTCCTGCACCTGCCGATCCAGGTCGTCGCGAATTTCCTGGAATCGGGCAGTCATGTCGTTCAGCGCCTTGGCCAGTTCGGCCATTTCGTCGTCGGTTTTCAGGCGGATGCGGTAGCCGAAATCGCCGGTGGCTACGCGCCGCGAACCGGCGATCAGCGTCCTGAGCGGCTGGAAAACCCAGCGGTACGACAGCCGCACAAACAACATAAAAACGAGCCCCGCCGAAAGCGTCGCGGCCCAGGCGGTCCAGATCAAACCGTGGTACAGCCCGCGGACTTCGTTCGAGAAGCCTTCGAGCTTCGTGTGCAAGTGGCTGGGCAGCTCGGTGGCGAAGGCTTGAAGCCGTTCCAGCTCGACGTCGAGCCAGCAGATTTTGTTCACGTCGAGCACCCAGTCTTCGCTCTGGTTGCCTTGGCGGATGCGCGTTAATTGTTCTTCGATTTTCCGCACGGTTTCCAGTTCGCGGCGGTGGTCCGAAATGCTCGAATTGGCCCGCGCCTCGCTGGCCAGTTGATCGCGATAGCGTTTCAAGCTTTGTTCGACTGCGTCCAAATGCGCGCGGAACTGGTCGCGAACCATCCACACGCTCGGCAGCAGCAGATCGCGATCGGTGCTTGGAAAAGCATCGACCCGCAGCCCTCGCAACTCGCCGAGCGTGATGCGCAGATCGCCGACGTGCTGGCTCAACTCGGCGGCGACCGGCAATTCGCTCACCCGCCAACTCAGACTGTTGACCAAATCGCGATAGAGCCGCGTGGCCACCAGACCGTCGGCGGCGAGGATCGACACGACCAGGACGAGCAGGCCGAGCCCCAGCAGCAATTTTCGTCGAATCGGCCACTTCGAGGGCACGGGCGACCTCCTTGTCGCGATTTAGTCCGCATTTCTCGCCGACTATTGGCTGTCAGAAAAGTCATGTCGAATAGCCGGGAGCTAACAGCTCCCGGAATGTGCGTCAGTGCAGCATTTTCACTCCGGGAGCTGTTAGCTCCCGGCTATCTCCTTCCGTAATTACACT
>CAYMQL010000324.1:0-3003 GCA_964392255.1 uncultured Planctomycetaceae bacterium
ATCAGCCCGACCGCCGCCAGCTTGTCGGCCAGTTGCATATCGAGGTTTGCCACCCACCGGGCCGTTTCGCCGTCCAGCGCGCCGCCGGTCGCTTGGGCTGCCGCCAAGTGCTCCACTTTCACTTGGACCGATTCGGCCAGCCGCTGCGAAACCTTGCCCAGCCGAATCGACCGCCGCTTGCCGTCGCTGCCGACAAATTGAATTGTCCGCCGGCCGTTGGGTTCTTTGCTGATCGACGCCATGCGTCACCTGCCTTTGTTAGCTTTGCTCTTGGGCCTATCGGCCACGATCCGCAGCCCGAGGTATTCGCCCAAAGTGTCCAACACCGGAATCGACAATCCGCCGTAGCCGCCCATGAATCGACATAGTGTTGCTTGGTCGATGCCGGTGTCTTGGCTTATCTGGTATCGCGTTATGCCGCAGGTGTCGATTGCCTGCCGCACTTGTTCACTCAGCTTGATCTGTTTTCGTTTCATTGGACGTAATCCTACAGTCTAATTGAGAAATAGTCAAGTACCCCTTTTCTCGCCGCGTCATCCCCGCAAACCATTGCATCCCTTTGCAACCGTGCCTTGCCCACTTTCACGCCCCGCCAAAGCCCTCTAGCTGCCCCTGGGCGGGCCGTTTGCCGTCGGGGTCCAACATATCGACCATGCCCGGCGCAACGCAACCGGGCGCAATCCTGGGGGCCGTTTCCCACCGTTGGGCTTGTTGCCGCAGTCGTTTCGCCATGTCGGCCAGTTCTCTTGCCTTGTCGAGGATGCCGGCGTCACACCGGCCGCACCGCTGCCGCCCGATGGCGTCCTGCCAGCTTTCCAATGAACCGCACACCGCGCAGGCCGGGCCGGGTTCGGGCAGATCGTCAAAGCGGATCACCTCGGGCAGGTCGGGCGCCTGCCAGCCCATGCGGCCGCGCGAATCCGGGCACCGCACCCACCACAAAAACGGTTGCAGCCGGGCCGCCTCAATCGCCGCGTCGGGGACCACCTCGGGCACTCGGGCCAATTCGACCGCCACCGTAGGGCCATCGCCGAAAATCGCTTGCAGGTCAATCATCGTTTTCACTTTCCCACTGGAAGCGTGGACACAGAAGCTAAACCCTTATGCCCGATAGGCTATCGTTTCCAGGTGCCAATCTGGACACAGTTGAAACCGTGGAAACAGCCTGTCCTTGTGCCCTGCTTCCAGCTTGTGTCCAAAATCGGCAGTGGAAACGCAACACGTTGCCACGATTAGACGTAGTGTTTGCTTCCATGTTTCCGTGTCTGAATCAGGAACATACATTTTCGACCGGGGGCAACACCGCCGCCGCGTTGGGGTCGGGCGCGTTGCTGGACAGCCGCCATTGGGCTGCGCGGTTGCCCCGCTGCGCTTCCACCTTGTCCACCATGCCGGCGTCGTGTAGCTCGGCCAGCCACCCGTAGACCGATGATTTCGAACGACTCTCCTTCCGCTTCGCGACGGGGGTGGTGAAGATTTCTTCCGCACCGAACCATTCCCGCAATCGTTCTAGGAATCGCATCGCCGGCTCGGATATGCGCCCGCCCAACTGCCTCGCCATTGGCAGCCCCAATAGGTGCCGCGCCAACTGGTAATCGTCGGCCGCCGCTAATAGCCGACCATCGGCGTCGATCTGTCGTTGCCGTTGGTGCAGAATCGCCGATGCTTGAATCATACTCACCACTTGCGGATAGGCTCGTCGTGCCTCTACCCGATAGCTGCCCATCGCGTTGGCCAATCGTTCGGCGTAGGGGACCAACACTGCAAAGGGCCGCAACATCCGCTGCAATGCGTGGTGCCGGTCAATTAGGCGTTGCCGGTCAACGCCCGCACCGTGGGCATAGACGCCCGCCAGCGTCGATAAAATGCGCCGTGTCTGCTCGGGCCGCTCATCGCTGGAAAGCAAGATGCACCGATTCGCGTCTTCACTAAACAGCTTCGTCAACGTGGTGGTTTCGATGTAGGCTACCGGGCCGTCTTGTTCCACAAGTACCGTCTCGGGCCGGCCATCCTTCTTGATGGGCAGCAGCTTACTCAATCGCCCCTCAGAAAGCATTTCTCGCAGCGCCCGCGTTGCTTCCGCTGTATCGTCATTCTCTAGTCGGCTTCGCTCGCCGGCCACGATGAACCGATGAACCAAACTTCCGGGCTGCATGTAGAACAAACTTTGCGGGGTCAACTGGGTCGCCGTTATGAGCGACTCAGGCGGAAACAAACTCGCCGCCCGCTTTACGACGTAGCTCTTGCCCGAGGATGATGGACCTTGTACGATCGCCGCCAGTGGTCCGGGCAACAAACGCGAAGTCCCGATCAGGTACACTGTCGCCGCCAGTTCCTTTTCACCGGCCACGCCCAGCGCCCCAATGTCTTCCACCACGCGCTGCATCAGGTTCGGCGCATCCAACAGTGTGCGGGCTTCGGTGCGTACACACTCGGGCATCTTGGCCAGAAGGTCCACCGCGTCGGGCATCCCCGAGGCATCCGGCGCCGCTTCGGGCTTCGCTGTCACGTCCGCCGCCAGTTGCAGCAGCTTGGATTCGACCGCCTGCCGGTCGATGCCGGGCCGGTCGCCGCATACCGCGTCGACGAAACCGGCTCGGGCCTTGGGCTTCCCGAGGTCCAACTTTTCGACGGCCACCACGTCGCCGGCAATCTTCGCCGTCAACGTGCCGCTGCCGTTGCGACCGCTGGGGACAAAGTCGATCGTCAATCCGTTCTCACTTTCCATTGCGTCCTGCCTTTCTGCAAATCGAGACTGCCAACTTACGCACCGATGCCGCGTCGATTGCCGCTTGCACGTCGGCAGCCGTCGCCCCGCTTCGCTTCCACTCCCGCGCATCTTTTACACCGGCCGGGGGCGCGATGATCCGCACCGATTGCGAATAGGCGAGTAGTACCGCCGCCAAGCTCTCGGCGCCGCGCTGCCCGGGCGCGTCGGCGTCGGCCACGATCACCACACCCTCGGGCCGATGCTTTCGCACAAGCTCCGCGTGCAGCTTGACG
>CAYMQL010000324.1:3013-4020 GCA_964392255.1 uncultured Planctomycetaceae bacterium
GACCGACCGCAGAGAATCCAAGGTCCAACAGCGCCGCCGTGTCGGTCGGGCCTTCCGCGATTAACAGAGTGGTCAGTGGTCGGTGGTCAGTGGTCAGTGAATCCGTCGTCCCCTCGCCCTTCGGGAGAGGGTTAGGGTGAGGGCCGGGCAGGAAGAGCCCTTCGCGACCGCCCTTGTTGCTCAGCTTCTTGCCGCCGGGCAGTCGCAGCCGGATGCCCAACACGTCGCCGGCCGCGTTGTGCATCGGAAACGCCCATGCCCGATGGCGCGCCGACCAGCCGACGCCCA
This sequence comes from uncultured Planctomycetaceae bacterium, assembly GCA_964392255.1. Lineage (GTDB taxonomy): Bacteria > Planctomycetota > Planctomycetia > Pirellulales > Thermoguttaceae > CAYMQL01. The sequence goes on from CAYMQL010000324.1 coordinate 3,302, forward strand.
GCCGCCGCAGACTGTCGGCAGAAACCCCGAGGGCCGCCGCCAGTTTGTCGAGGGCCTCGGGCAGTATGGCCGCGCGGAAGTCGGCCGCCAGCTTTTCGATGTCATTCTCCTCTCGCCGGGCACCGATCGAAGGTTGGTCGGGAGAGTGGCAACGAGTGAGGTCGAGGGCGTTTGTGTCCCCTCGCCCTTTGGGAGAGGGGCAGGGGGTGAGGGCGTTTGTGTCCCCTCGCCCTTTGGGAGAGGGGCAGGGGGTGAGGGCAGTTCGCGCCACGCGAATCCGCCGCCGCCACGGCGCCCACGTCGGGCCATCGTTGCGCAAAACGTGCAACCAGCCGCCGCCGCCGCACCGCTTGGACGATTCGCTCCGGGCACAGATAACCGCCGTGGGCGAATCGTCGGGGCCGACGTACAGACACCAATCAGACTTCCCGCACACCGGGCAGGGCCGCCGCTTGCTCACCCGCTGCCAGTCCGAAGATTTACCCATCGGCGTGCCCTCCGTCGATTCGAGGGCAGCCGGCCGCAATCCACTGCTCGTAGGCGAGGCGCGAATAGCGGACCGTGCCCTTGCCGATCTTCAGCGCCGACGGGGCCGTGCCGTCCGTCGCCCAGCCCCACACCGTTCGTTGCGAGACTCCGCACAGCTTCGCCACCTGGGGCAGGGTGATAACGTCTGTATTTATGCGCACATTGAAGGGCAGCCCTTGGACTGGTAGGAA
>CAYMQL010000325.1:0-4007 GCA_964392255.1 uncultured Planctomycetaceae bacterium
CAATGCGACCGTCGTCGACATCTTCAAGAGCGGAATGAGCGAATACGATTCGAGTTTCGTATTCGTGCCGATCCAAGACCTGCAAAGGCTGCGCGGCATGATCGGCAGCGACCGGAGCCTGATCAACTCGATCCAGATCAAGCTCAAACCTGGCGCCAACGGCGACGCTGTTCGCGACAAGCTTCGCGACGCGCTCGACCCGCGCTATTACGCGGTCGAAACCTGGCGCGACAAGCGCGGCCCGCTGTTGATGGCCGTGCAGTTGGAAAAACGGGTGCTCAATCTGCTGCTGTTTCTGATTATCGCCGTAGCCGGGTTCGGCATTCTGGCCATCTTTTACATGATCGTGGTGGAAAAAACCCGCGACATCGGCATCCTCAAGTCGCTCGGGGCATCCGGCCGGGGCGTGATGGGCATCTTTCTGGCCTACGGGCTCTCGCTCGGACTGGTCGGTTCCGGCGTCGGCATGGTCGCTGGCCTCTTGTTCGTTCATTACATCAACCAGATCGCCGCCGCGCTAGCCTGGGTCACCGGCCAACCGGTCTTCGATCCGTCGATCTATTACTTCTATCGAATTCCGGCAATCGTGATGCCCGGCACCGTGGCCTGGATCGTGCTGGGCGCGCTGGCCATCGCCGTGGCGGCCAGCGTGCTGCCGGCGCGGCGCGCGGCCCGCTTGCACCCCGTGGAGGCACTTCGCTATGAGTAGTAGCATTCAAGCGGCGCTCGCCGAAGATCGTTTAGCAGCCGCCGGCACGGCGGCTTGTGGTGCTTGCGGGGCCGACGTACCGTCGGCCGCTAAACAACCGCATTTTTCGGGCGCCGCTGAAAAAATCGGTCATCATGGCCAACTGCGAACGGTCGACCTGCATAAAAGCTACCGCAAGGGGCACATTGAAGTGCCGGTCCTGCGCGGCGTCAGCCTCGACGTCTGCCAGGGCGAGTTTCTGGCCATCGTCGGCCAGAGCGGGTCGGTCAAGATCACGCTGTTGCACCTGTTGGGCACGCTCGACGCGCCCGACAGCGGCGAAATCCACTACGCCGGGCAGCGGATCGACAATCTGCCGGCCCGTGCCCGCGACGGCCTGCGAAACCGCCGCTTCGGCATGATCTTTCAGTTCTACCACCTGCTGCCCGAGCTCAGCACGCTCGAAAACGTGTTGTGCCCGCTGATGATCGCCCAGGGCGCTTTTAGCTACTTGCATCATCGCCGCCGGCATCGCGCCCGGGCCGAGGAACTGCTCAAAATGGTCGGCCTGAGCCACCGCCTGAAACATCGCCCCCGCGAGCTCTCCGGCGGCGAGATGCAGCGGGCCGCCATCGCCCGGGCGCTGGTCGCCGAGCCCGACCTGCTGCTGGCCGACGAGCCGACCGGCAACCTCGACCAGACCACCGGGCAGGACATCATCAAGACGTTGCGCAGCTTGAACCGGCGGCAAAACCTCACTATAGTAATGGTTACGCACGATCGGGCCATCGCCGATCAGGCCGACCGGATCGTGCGACTGGCCGAAGGAAAAATAGAATCCTAGGGGATTCGGGGCTGGGGGCTCGGGACTCGGCAGCAGCAAGTCCCTAGCCCCGAATCCCGAGCCCCTAGCCCCGAGTCGTTCTAATGTCCCTGAAAATCTACATCAACGGCGAACTGTTCGACAAAGAAGACGCCAAGATCAGCGTCTACGACCACGGCCTGCTCTACGGCGACGGCGTGTTCGAGGGCATCCGCAGCTACGCCGGCAAGGTCTTTCGCATGACCGAGCATCTCGATCGGCTCTGGAACTCGGCCAAGGCCATCTGGCTCGAGATCCCCATGTCGAAGCCCGAAATGGCCAAAGCCATCGAAGACACGCTGGCCGTCAACGGAATCCGGGACGGCTACATCCGCGTGCTGATTACGCGCGGCGTGGGCACGCTCGGACTCGATCCGAACCGCTGCGAGCAGCCGCAGGTGGTCATCATCGCCGATAAGATCGCGCTCTACCCCGCCGAACTGTATCAGCAGGGACTGAAGATCGTCACCGTCAGCGTGATGCGCAACCATCCGGCCGCGCTCAACCCGCGCATCAAATCGCTCAACTATTTGAACAACATCCTGGCGAAGATCGAGGGCCTGCAAGCCGGCTGCATCGAGGCCCTGATGCTCAACCACAAAGGCGAAATCGCCGAATGCACCGGCGACAACATCTTCCTGGTCCGCCAGGGACGCCTGCTGACGCCGTCGATCGACGCCGGCGCCCTGGAGGGCATCACCCGCGACGCCGTAATCGGTCTGGCCGGACAGTTGGGCATCGAAGTCCGCGAAATTCCGCTCACCAAGCACGACGTGTACATCGCCGACGAGTGTTTTCTGACGGGCACCGCGGCCGAAGTCGTTCCGGTGGTGACGGTCGACAGCCGCACGATCGGCGACGGCGCGCCCGGCCCGATCACCCGCACGCTCATGGCCCGGTTCCACGATCTGACGCGGAGTTGAGCGAGGCAGTTGAGCGTCGGATAAGTATGTCCAGTAGCCGGGAGCTAACAGCTCCCGGAATTCGCGCGGATTTCATGATTCCGTTCCGGGGGCTGTTAGCCCCCGGCTATTTTTTGCATTCGACTTTAGACAAGCCAACCGACCACGCTACCCGCCGCTTGCCAAGGAACGCCGCATGGATTGGATCAAGTACTTCTTCGATCTGTTTCTGCATCTCGACAAGCACCTCGGCGAAGTGATCCAGAATTACGGCGTCTGGACGTACCTGATCCTGCTGGTCATTATTTTCTGCGAAACGGGGCTGGTGATTACGCCGTTTTTGCCGGGCGATTCGCTTCTGTTCGCGGCCGGAGCGTTTGCGGCCACCGGCGCGCTCGATCCCTGGTGGCTGTTCGTGCTGTTGAGCGCCGCCGCCATCGCCGGCGACACCGTGAACTACTGGATCGGGGCCTACGTCGGTCCTCGCGCGTTCAGCGGCGAGATTCGCTTCTTAAAAAAGGAATACCTCGACCGCACCCACGCCTTCTACGAAAAATACGGCGGCAAAACGATCATCATCGCCCGCTTCGTGCCGATCGTCCGCACGTTCGCCCCGTTTGTGGCCGGCATCGGGGCCATGAACTACGCCCGGTTCATTGTCTACAACGTCGTCGGCGGAATCGCTTGGGTGGCGCTGTTCATCTTCGGTGGCTACTGGTTCGGCAACCGAGAAGTGGTTAAAAACAACTTTTCGCTGGTGATTCTGGCCATCATCATTCTTTCGGTGCTGCCGATGGCGGTGGAGTATCTTCGCTCCCGGCGTGGACGCCGGGGCTAAACGGGTCCCTGGCCTCTTGCCCCTAAAACCTTACCGGCATTTCAACCGCTTCGGCCAGGCGGCGGAGATATTCCGCCCGGGGAATGCCTACCGCACCGAACCGAATCGTGTGCGGCGTAAGCTGCTGGATGTCGACCAGCGAGTAGCCGCTTTCGCGCAGGTGGTCGACCAGATGCACCAGCGCCACCTTCGAGGCGTCGCGAACGCGAAAAAACTTCGACTCGGCCGCGAACATGCCCCCGATCGAAACGCCGTACACCCCGCCGGCCAGCTCGTGCTGGAACCAAACCTCAACGCTATGGGCGTAGCCCAATGCGTGCAGACGGATGTAGGCCTCGATCATCTCGGACGTCAGCCAAGTCTGATTCAGCCGGCCGGGCGACATTGCGCAGCCGCGGATCACGCCGGCAAAATCGACGTCGCGCGTAACCTCGAATTTCGCGCCGCGACAGGTCCGCCGCAGCCGACGCGGCACATGAAAACGATCGAACTCGATCACCGCCCGCGGATCGGGCGACCACCAGGCCAGCGGCGCCTCGAAATCGGTGATCGGCCAGGGAAAAATCCCATGCCGATAGGCGTCCAGCAGCCACTCGGGCGACAACTCGCCCCCAAGCCCGACCAGCCCCTCGGGGTCGGCCTCTTCGGCCGGCGGAAATCGCTTTGACGGCGGCAACAAAGGCATGGGGGGGTAATGAGTTGTCAGTTGTCAGTTGT
>CAYMQL010000326.1:0-3997 GCA_964392255.1 uncultured Planctomycetaceae bacterium
GGGCTGTTCGGCTCGAAGCATTGGGTTGCCCATCCCACGGCCCCGCTGGAAAAGGTCGTCGCGGCCGTGAACCTCGATATGGTCGGCCGGCTTCGAGACGATTGCATTACGGTGTTTGGCTCGCGCAGCGGCTACGGCTGGCGGCGGCTGCTGAGCGGCCAGAACGCCGATTCCACGTTGCGGCTGAACTTTTCGTGGAGCCTGAAGGCCAACGCCGACCATTATCCGTTTTTCGACCGCGGCATTCCCGTATTGATGCTGCACACCGGCCTGCATGACGAATATCATCGGCCTACGGATACAGCCAAGCTCATCAACCAAACAGGCATGGCGCAAGTGACGCGGCTGTTGTTTGCCGCAGTTTATGAATTGGCCGACGGCGCGGAGGCGCCCGGTTTTCGAGCGGCGGCCCGTTATGAGAATCCCGATGCCGAGGAGGCTGCTCTTTGCAAGGTCGCCAAGCCTGCCGATCGCTTGGGCGTCGGTTGGACCGCCGACGCGGCGGCTGCCGGCGGCGTGAAAGTCGGCAGCGTGGCGGCGCATTCGCCCGCCGAGCGTGCCGGCGTTCGCCCGGGCGATCTGATTACGCACGTCGCGGGCCGCGAAATCCGCACGGACGACGACTTTTTCGCCGCCGTGGCCTCGGCAAAAAGCCCCGCCGCGATCAGCGTGCGCCGGTCGGGCAAGATCGAGCCCCTGGAGCTTTCGGCGGAGCTCTCGGGCAATCCGTTGCGTTGGGGCATCGTGTGGCGCGTCGATGACGCCGAGCCCGGCGCGTTGATCCTTGCCTATGTCGTGCCCGGCTCGCCCGCCGCACAAGCGGGCCTAACCGCCGGCGACCGCATCTATCAGGTCGGCGGCCGGGACTTCGCCGACGAGGCTGAATTCGCCCGGCTTGCGAAAGAATCGGGCGCCCGGCTGCCGCTGCTGGTCGAGCGCGAAGGGCGGTTGCGAATCGTCGAGTTGAAACAGCCCGAAGCCGTTCCATTGCGCCGCGCGGCCTAGTCCTTCGGCGCGACGGTGAGATTAATCATGGTCTCGCCGGTGAGGCTCGAAACCGCAACGGTCAGGGTTCGGTCGTCTTTCTCGCCTTGCAACATCATTCCCTGGGGCAAGCTCAAGGAAGTTCCGACTTCCCAGCCGTCGCGTTTCAGCTTGTCTTTGTAGAAGGCCTGAACCTTCTCCGCGGAATCGGCCGACTTCAATGAGACGTTCATCGTCTTTGCACGCGCCACCGAGGCAACGATCGTCGCCTTGGGATAGACGGCGACGTCTTTTGGAAAATCGTCGGGCAAGGCGGCGCTGGCCCCGCCGGTCGCCCAGCGAACCTCGTCGCCGTGTTTGCCCTTGACCGTGCCCTCCACAACGCCGTCCTTGTGACGGACGGTGACTTCTTCTCCATCGGGCGTGGTCGTGGTTGTCGACCGCTGGCAGCCCGGACACGCTCCGGCAACCAGCAACAGAACGGCGCAACAAATTCGTTTCATCATGTCCGTGCTCCTTTGCATTTAGAGGCTCTAACAAAACGGGGACAGGCACCTCGCAAATCAAGTTATTTGATGTTTGTTATGCAAGTTGCTCGGAGCCAGTCCCCGTTTTGTTAGAGCCTGTTGGAACGGCCGGTTTTATTACAGTCCCACAATGCTGTATCCGCAATCGACGTGGATGGTTTCGCCGGTGACGCCGGAAGACAGCCCGCCAAGCAAGTAGAGGCCCGTGGCGCCGAGGTCGGCGGCGTCGACGTTGCGTCCCAGGGGCGCACGTTGCACGGCATGTTCGCGCAGTTGATCAAAGCCGGCGATGCCCGCGGCGCTCAGGGTGCGCATCGGGCCGGCGCTGATGCAGTTGACGCGGATATTCCGCCGGCCCAGGTCCCAGGCGAGGTAGCGAACGCTGTGTTCGAGCGCCGCTTTGCAGACGCCCATCACGTTGTAGCCGGGGATGACTTTTTCGCCGCCGAAGTAGCTGATTGTGACGATCGAGCCGCCCTCGGTCATCAGCGGGGCGGCCGCGCGGCACACGGCCACAAGGCTGTAGACGCTGATATCCATCGCCAAATGCCAGCCCTCGCGGCTTGTTTCCAAATAAGGATTGCGAAGCTCTTGCGGCGGGGCGAACGCGATCGAGTGAATCAGAAAATCGAGCCGGCCGTATGCCGCGCGAACCGCGTCGCAAACCCGGGCGATGTCTTCGTCCTGCTGCACGTCGCAGGGCAGCACGACCTTGGGCCGATGCGGCTCGACCAACTCGCAAACGCGGCGTTCGTTGCCGGGATTGGGTAAATGGGTAAACGCCAGCTCGGCGCCTTCGGCGTACAGCGCCTCGGTCATGGCCCAAGCGATGCTCCGCTCGTTGGCCACGCCCATTACCAATCCGATCTTGCCGTCAAACATTGGCATTGTGTTTTTCCTCAGGTTGCAGTGCTTCGGTGATGTTCGAGAGCGTACGGTCGGATAACCGTTTACGGCTCGGGGGCTGGCACATTTTTCACTCTTTCAAGGGCGAAAAAGGGGGACTGTCCCAATTTTCGTGTCAGCGAAAATGGGACTGTCCCCTTTGCCGTGGATTCAGTCCCTAGGGAACGGTGACTACAGGTAGGATCAAATTGGCCGTACAGCAGTTTTCGCCATGTTTCGGCGATTGTTGCCGGCCGAGATTCGCAGGGGAGTAGAATACCGAGTTTTGACTGCCGGGACAAGGTGCATGGCATTGCCGCAACACCTGTCGATGGCGGATTACGACACCCCCAGTCGCGTGTCCGATTTTGTTGCGTTGCGCCACATCGTGCGTTCCGACGGTTTAGGAACGTCGGCTTACGAAGGTTTTTCGACCGCTACCCTCGCATGCAGCACCTCTAAAATGCCGGCGGCAACGTCGGCCTGGCTGCTCTCGAGCAGCAGATCGAGCTTTGCATGCAATTCGCGCTTGCGGTTCATGCAGCGCACCGCCTCGATCGTTCCTTCGCAGGTCAGCGCGCCGCCTTCGCCGACCCGGCTGTGAAGCTCGTCGAAATCGGCCTCCGTCCAACCGACGAACAACTCGCGGTGGGTTTCGATCACTTCGGCCACGCGGGGATTCGTCTGACGATCGAATCGGCGATAAATCAGCCGGGCGGGATCGACGAAAAACTCGTCCACCTTGACGCCCAGCCCTTCGGCCAGGCGATGAAGCGTTTGGGCATGCGGCTTGTTGCCGCCGCCGAGAACGCCGCGGATCGTCCGCTCGTCTACGCCGGTCCGTTCCGCCACGCTCCGGACGGATAACCCTCCGGCGGCCATCAGACGCAACAGGTTTTCGCGGGCATGAGCTGGCATACGGACCGGCGCGACGGTCTCCTAAGGGGCGATGACGGCTTCATGCCCTTCCCGCCAGAAGTGGACCATCCCCTTTATCTCCAGGGACGCGGTAGTGTGTGTTGGTTGCGATAGGTTTTCGGTTCTGCCGATAGGCTCGCCCACCGGCTGTTGAATCTTAATAAATACCTGTCGCAGCACGTTGGCCGAAAGCAGTTTGGCTCGCGCCCCAAGGGCAACGCAGGCCAACCGACGCTCAATCAACGGTCGGCTTTCCGCCGGGCGGCGAAAAACCGCAAGGAACCCCGTGTCTTGACAGGAATGTATACGTGTGTATACTACATAAACGCTTCGTTGTCAACGGTTGTGCGCGCAATCCAAAAAACCGCATCGCCGGGCAGCGGGTTCGTCTTTCGGTCGGACGAGGCCTTCCGAGAAAAACCGGTCGGTCGAGGACGCAGGCCACAAACAGTTTTTTATAACGGGGATTCGCCGTCGCACGAAAGCGACTCAGGGAGAAGGAACCGTGAAAACGCGGTATCGCGTGTGGATTGTGCGGTATTCGGGCTGGAGACCCGGCAGTTGGTGCGACGTGCCGGACGGGGCGGTCGCCGTCGAACCGGCGGAGCGCAAAACCATGGGGGCCCGGCAAGCGCAACGCTACGTCGAAACCTTCAATCGCGCCGCCGAAGGCGGTCCGGAGA
>CAYMQL010000327.1:0-1218 GCA_964392255.1 uncultured Planctomycetaceae bacterium
AAAAAACTGCACAATAATGGAACAAAACACGACCCTTGGGCCAATACCAATTTCCTGCTCCCGTAAGCCAATTTTGCGCAGCCCAGCCGGGGGCTAACAGCCCCCGGAATAGGCATGAATTGCGGCCACGCTCCGGGAGCTGTTAGCTCCCGGCTATCTCGTACCTGATACGTAGTTACAGTCCCAAAACCTACGGTTTTTCGGACGGTTTCTCTTGAGCGGGTGCAGTATCTTGCGGTTTCGTTGCCGACGGCTTCGCCTCGAACCGCCAAGGCAGGGTCAACTGGATCGGCGGTCCCAACTCCGGCACCTGCGCAAATACGCCGAAGCCTTGGCTCACGTGGCCCATCACCAGAAGCACCTTGCCCTGATGGCCGAAGGTGGTGACCATTCCGCCGGCGTCGGTCGAAAGAAGTCGGACCTGCGGCTGCCCAGCGGCCGTGAAGGTCTCGATCAGGCCGGCCTGGGCGTTGGCATCCGCGCCGGCGGCCACGATGGGCCGCCCGTTGGGACCTTCGACCAACAACGCCCGACACTCGGCCTGATTCGCCTGAATCCGGCCGCATAAGACGGCATCGGCCTGCAACTGCTTGCACCGAATCCGCTCGGGCGGGACGATTTTGTCGCGCAGGGCGATGCCGAGGGTCAAAAACAATAGCGGAAAGACGATCCAACGTTCGCGGGTCGACATCGCGGGGTTCTCCGTGAAGCAGAAAATTGCTCAAAGCACCGATTCTCGCCTTGCTTCGATCGCCGTCAAGGTCGAAAAACGGCGTCCGGCCCTCGATCGGACTCAAGACCGGCCGCACGACGGACGAAAATACGGAAAACCAGGATTGCAGCCGGCCGCCGGACGCCACTACAATCCCCACTCGTCTGACGGGTCAGCACAGAACGTGTCGTTTGGGGCCTGATCGACTCGGATGCCCTTTTTCTCCATTCTGCCAAAATTGAACCAATTAATACGGAGCCGATGGCTGGCGCCGTGGCGGGTGGCGGTCTGTCTGTTGGTGGCGGCAACGATTTGGGGGCTGGTCGACGTTCGCCGCCGCGGCTACGTGCATCCCGATCGCCCGATGCACCACAAGACCGACTTGACGGTCTACACCGAGGCGGGAGCCGCGTTTTTCGACGGCCGCCCGCCCTACGAAGTCTGCAATCTGCGAGGCTGGACCTACGTCTATCCGCCTATTCTCGCGCTGGTTTTGGCCCCGCTCC
>CAYMQL010000327.1:1228-1647 GCA_964392255.1 uncultured Planctomycetaceae bacterium
CACGTTTTGCCCATGCAGGATCAAGCCACGGTCTGGTTTTTTCTCTGTCTGGCGATGTGTTGGGGCGCGTATCGCGAGGGCGCTCGAATTCTTGCGATTCTGCGCGAATCGGAGCCCGGTCGCGAGGCCGCAAAACGCTGGTTTCCGTGGCTTGGCGCGCTTGCCGTAGCGACGGTCGCCTTGCCTACGCTCAACTGCTTGCAACGCGGACAGGTGACGATCGTGGTCGTCTACCTGATGATGCTCGGTTTGCGCCTGGTGCTGGTCGGCCGCAATCGATTTCTGTTGGCGCTGCTGGGCGGTGTTGTATTGGCGGCACTTCTGGCAGCCCTGGCTGGTTTGGTTTTCAGCCTGCACCGCCGGGGGGCCGTGCGGGCGGCCTCCCTGGCGGGGGTGGTGATCCTGGGCGTGCTTTTGCC
>CAYMQL010000327.1:1657-3991 GCA_964392255.1 uncultured Planctomycetaceae bacterium
CCGGTGGCCGTGAAAATCGTTCCGATTCTGCCGATCGGGTTTGTGCTGTTCATCCAGTTGGTCGCGCTGGCGCGAAACGGCTGGCAACATCAGCCCACCGCCGCTCGACAGGCTCGACAATGGGCCGGAGCGACGCTCGGATTGTCGCTGGGGCTGGTGCTGTTCTTTCTGCTGATCCCCGCCGCGTTGATCGGCTGGAACGCCAATCTGCGACACCTGAACACATGGTCCCGGCTGGTCTTGGTCAGCGCCGGCGACAGCACGGCCACGCCGGGTTTCGAGAAGGACACGCACTCGGTGCGGAACCAGTGCCTCGGCAACGCGCTGTATCGCCTGGGCAATTTCGGCGAGTACATGATCGCCGGCGGGCCGGTCGATCCGCTGGTCGACGACGACAATCCACCGCCGCGCATGATGGATTCGCCCAGCGTCAACACATGGCTGTTGGTCGTGCGGATCACGCTGTTGCTGGCCTTGCTGTCGGCGGGATTGCGGCTGGGCATGCACCCCGACGCTGCTCTGAGCCAGGCCGCCGGATTCGGCTTGGCGTGTATGGCCGTATTGGTGTTGTCGCCGGTTGCGCGGAACCACTATTTCATCTTGCTGGCGCCCGCCGTGCTGTTTTTGCCGCTCTGGCTCGATCGCGCAGGCCGCACCCGGGCGGCTGTCGTGCTGGCCGTTGTGCCGGGCATACTGATCCTGTTGCAATACGCCTTTTTGCCCTATGTCGGGCGGGTTGGTCTTCTGGGTTTGGGAATCACGGCATGGCTGATGGCGGCCGTGGTGCTGGTGGCCCGATCCGATCGAAATTCGGCCCAATCGGCTACCGCCCCGCTTGCCGCGGCGGCGTCTTTCAGCAAGGCGGCTTGATATTTCTGCGCAGGTTTTGGGACCGAAGGTCCTTGATTTCCGCATTCTTTTGCGGCTTCTCCATCGCGGCGATCCAGCCCGCGCCGCCTTGCAAACGCCTCCGACAGCCCGGCGAGCGCGTCTGGTTGACCGGAAACACACGGCCCACCCGTTGAATTCGTTTACCTTGGAACCTGTTGAGGCATTTTGAAGTTCTCCTAAGTCGGTTTTGCCCCCGCTTGCGAAACCGAAAGTCGCTCGATAAAATAGCCACGGTCGCGGCGGTGGCCGATATCGCCGCTGCGGCCCGATGGGGCGGTAGCTCAGTTGGGAGAGCGCTGCGTTCGCAATGCAGAGGTCGGGAGTTCGACCCTCCTCCGCTCCACTTGTTCGTGTTATTGGCGTCAGAAAGCGATTGAATCCGGCATTGCGGCCGTCGGCTTATCCGGCCGCAGATGCGGGCGTGCGCCGTTCTGGGACCGCAGCCCACCCTTCTATTACCTGCCGGTAAGGATAGACGTCCATTCTTCCCTTCCGGCCTATCTGCCTTTTGCAACTTCCGCAGTTTGTTGTTTTTGATCTTGACCGGCGACGCCCTTCCTGCGACACTTCGCCGCCTTTTCGGGACGGTTCGAGGCGTTTCCTGCAATTTTCAACGATGGAGGTTCTTGTGATGTGCCATATGCGCTGTCTGCTTGTGTTGGCTGGGATGGCCGTGATGTGCGTCGGTTGCAGCAAGTCGGATGCAACCTCGCAAGCCGGTCGCTCTGCTGGGCAATTGTCCGGCACGCAGCCGGGCGCAGCCGCCGGCCCAGCCGCGGCGCTGCAAGATTTCCTCGAAGCCCTTCGATCGGGCAACGATGAAAAGGCGTCGGCGATGCTCAGCGACGCCGCGCGGCAGAAAACCGCGGCCCTGAACCGAAGCGTGACCCCGCCGGCCAGCGACACGGCGAAGTTTGTCGTGGGCAAGGTCGAGTACGTCAACGACGACGGCGCTCAGGTCGCTTGCACATGGACCGATTTCGACGAAGACGGCCAGCCGAAAAGCGACATGGCCGTTTGGGTCTTGCGGCGCGAAGCGGCGGGCTGGCGCGTGGCGGGCGTCGCCGCCGAAATCTTCCCGGGCGAGCCGCCCCTGTTGCTGAATTTCGAAGATCCCGAAGATATGTTCCGCAAGCAGCAATGGGTCCGCGAGGAAATCCGCCGCCGGGCGGAAGCCAGCGAATTGCAGGCTCAGGACATCGAAACCGAAGAAAAATCCATCCGCCGCTAATTGGAAAATATAGTCCGTCTTTTCCAATTTTTTCTGGCTACCGCCGTCCGCAGGGGTATATTTCGCGTCCCCGGGCCGCGGTGCTTCTTGTGTTGTGAAAAGCCCGTTAAGCATAACACAAGTTCTTAATTCACAACGGGTTGAATCGTTTTTTGTAGGCTTTTTGTTTTTTGGCGAGCTACTCGTTTTTCGCCCTGGTTTGGAACGAGGCG
>CAYMQL010000328.1:0-3990 GCA_964392255.1 uncultured Planctomycetaceae bacterium
CCTCAAACTCTACGCGCTCCATGAATCCAGGTACGCTTTAGTCGGATGAACCACTTAAAGGATCCTGACAATGCAATTTCGTACGAAAATTCTTGTGCTAAGCACGGCCGGCGTTTTAGTTACGAGCTTGGCCATCGTCGCTGCCATCATCCAGCGGGAACATTCGGTCTCCACGGCGATCACCAAGGAGATGAACAACCAGGCCATCGGCGAATGCGACAAGATCGCAAGAGACATCTATCTCATGCTGCGCGTTCAGAATGAAAGCATTCAGAAAAAGCTGCGGGCGAACTTGAACGTCGCCGCGAACATCCTCAAGGAAAAAGGCGGAATCTCTCTGTCCAAAGACACCGTGCAATGGAATGCCGTCAACCAGGCGAGCAAGGAAGCGGTTTCCGTCGTCCTTCCAAAGATGTTGCTCGGCCAAGAATGGCTCGGCCAAAACAGCGATCCCAAAATCGCCTCGCCGGCCGTCGACAACGTTCAAAACCTTGTCGGCGACACTTGCACGATATTCCAGCGCATGGACGACGCCGGTTCGATGCTCCGCGTAAGCACGAACATTGTCAAGCACGACGGCAGCCGCGCCATTGGAACCTTTATTCCCGCCCGAGAACCCGACGGCACGCCCAACCCGGTTGTCGAAAAGGTGAAACGCGGCGAAACGTACATCGGCCGGGCGTTCGTCGTCGATGCATGGTATGTCGCCGCTTACCAGCCGATTTTTGACGCCGAAAAGAACGTGATCGGCCTGCTCTACGTCGGCGTCAAACAAGAAGACATTCCCGAATTGCGCAAAGGCATCATGGACATTGTTGCCGGCAAAACCGGCTATGCCTTCATTCTCGGCGGCTCGAACGGCCAGGCGGGCCAATACATCATCTCGCCCCAGGGCAAGCGCGACGGCGAAAATATCCTCGACATTCGCAGCGCCGACGGCAAATATCCCATCCGCGCGATGGTGACCGAGGCCAAAACCACGCAAGACGGCCAGTGCAGCCATCAGACGTATTTGTGGAGAAACCCGGGCGACGCGAAGGACCGCTTGAAAGTCGCTTCCACCACGTATTTCGCGCCGTGGGACTGGGTCATCGGCGTAAGCTGTTATGAAGATGATTTCGAGGACGTCAAAAATCAAGTCGCCTCTCAGTTGCAACGGCTTGTCTACTGGTGCTGCGGCGTCGCGGGCGCGATGCTGGTCCTCTTTAGTTGGGTCGCCGTATACGCTTCCTCGCGCATGACGAAGCCGTTGCTGCAAACCGTCGAGGTCATGGAAGCCGTCGCCCAGGGCGATTACAGCCGCTCGCTCAATATCGCCGGCAAGGACGAGTTCGGACGCATGGCGAAAGCCATCAATGCGGCCAACGACGTCACGCGCAAAAAGGTCGATCATTTGCTCGAGGTCGTGCAAGCGGCCGCCAAGGGCGATCTCACGAAGCAAGTCGTCGCCGAAGGCGCCGGGCCCATCGATGAATTGGCGGCCGGCATTCGCCAAATGATCAACGACTTGAAGCAATTGATCCGTCAACTCGCGGAGAGCGCCAACCAATTCATCGAAGGCTCGCGAACGATCGCCGAAAGCTCCCAGACGTTGGCCCAGGGCGCGCAGACGCAAAGCGCCGGCGTGGAACAAATGACCGCGTCCATCGCAGAACTTGCCCGCTCCGTCGGCGAGGTCCGCGAACGCGCCGCTGAATCGACGATCGTGGCCGAAAAAGCCAACCGCTTTGCCGAAGAGGGCGGCGCGGCCGTTCAGAAGTCGATCGAATCGATGGATAAAATCCGCGGCAGTTCGGAAAAAATCAGCGAAATCATCAAAGTGATTTCCGAAATCGCCGGCCAAACCAATCTGCTCGCGCTGAATGCGGCCATCGAAGCCGCACGCGCCGGCGAACACGGCATGGGCTTCGCCGTCGTGGCCGACGAAGTGCGCAAACTCGCCGAACGCTCCAACCATGCCGCGCGGGAAGTCTCCGTGCTGATTAAGGAATCCGCCGAATGCGTGCGCGAAGGCTCGCTGTTGAGCACGCAAACCGGCGATTCGTTGAAACAAATTATCGAGGCCGCGGAAGAAACCGCCGCAAAAATCTCCGCGATCGCGACGGCCACCAACGAACAGGCCGCCAACGCCGACGAAGTTTCCAAAGCAATTCAAAGCGTCGCCGCCGTCACCGAGCAAGCCGCCGCCGGAAGCGAGGAAATGGCCTCCAGCAGCGAAGAACTTAGCGCACAAGCCGCGATGATTCAAAATATGGTTGCAGGATTCAAGACATAAATCATGCGCAACCGTTCACGGCTCCGCGACTGGCTGGACAGTCCCACTTTCACGGTGAATCGCGAAAATTGGAACTGGCCCCTGTGTACGGTTACGGATGTTTCAGCTCGCCTCTCATCCGGCTTGCCATTTTTGTTCCAAGCGGTCGAACCATCGGGGAAAAAGGCCGATGCTCAGAAAGAGTTGTGCCGTTAAATAGCCGGCGGCCGCGCCAACCAGCACGTCGCTCGGATAGTGGGCCCCGCAGACGATCCGCTGGCAGCCGACCAGCACGGCCAGCACGGTAAAAAGCAGCCGGCCTTGCGGATAAAGCCAAATCAATCCGGCCGCGAAGCCGGCGGCCGTCGCGGTATGGGCCGAGGGAAAGCTTTGCCCGGGGCTACCGACCCCGAAAATCGGAAACCACTCGCCGAAAGTGGACCAAACCGAACCGCCCAGTTCGCACTCATAGGGCCGCACGCGAAGAACAAGCAGCTTGAGCAAATCGGCCATGCCCCCGGCCGCCGCGGCACACGCCAGCACGCGGGGAATCGCCCAACGGCGGCCCCGATCGAGTTGATGCAGCGCGACCAGCAGCACCGCCACCCCCAAACCGTGGCCGAACATCTCGAAATTGTTGAAATAGCCGAGATAGGCCCGGATTATTGGCGACTCGTTCCAAGTTCGCAGCGCCACGGCAACCGGCACGTCAATGGCCAGCGACGCCGCCGCGGCAAGAAGCAGCACGACGGGCAATGAATATTTCCGACGAAATAGGCTGTTTTCCGGCATAGCGAGAAAAGTGCTGTTGGCTGAAAAGGTCGAATGGTCTAAAGTATTTGCGGCAGGAACCTGCAATGGCAACAGTCGGAGGCGGCAGGTTTGTCGATGTTAAGGTCTCGCAATTCGTAGGAGTGCGGGAAACGCGCTGTCGGCTGTTCGTTGCAGCATAATCCGCCACGGCGCGTTTCGCACGCCTTGCGCAATCCAATTTGACGCCTGCTCTTAAACGCTACGGCAGAGCGTGTCAAGATCGATCCCAGGGAGGGCGGTCGACCCAATGTCCCAATCGGTGCGATATCAGCTTTGGATTGCGGCGGCCGCCGGGGTGGTTTTCTTCGCGAATTTGGGCGGGCCTGCGCTCTGGGACATGGACGAGGCCCTTTACAGCACCTGCGCCCGCGAAATGCTCCAACGCGGCGATCTGGTCGTCCCCTGGTTTAACGGCCGGATGTTTCCCGAAAAGCCGCCGCTGATGTTTTGGACCATGATGGCGGGCTATCAGGTCGCCGGCGACAACGAGTGGGGCGCCCGGCTGTTTTCGGCCGTTTTCGGAATTGCGACGGCGCTGGCCGGCTTTCATCTCGGCCGCCTGCTGTTCAACCCCAGAGTCGGCCTTTGGACCGGCCTGATTACGGCCACGTCGATCATCTTCACCGTGTCGGCCCGGGCCGCAACCGTCGACTCGGCGCTCTGTTTTGTAACCACGATGGCGATGCTGCTGTTTGTGATCGCCCGGCGGCAGGGTACAACGTGGCCGGCGCTGGCCCTGATGTACGCCTTCATCGGAGCGGCGGTGCTGGGCAAAGGACCGGTGGGCATGGTGCTGCCGCTGGCCGCAATGGGGTTGTATCTGCTCGCGGCCGACGGCTGGCGAAACATCGGGCGATCGGCCTGGTCGATGCGCCCGCTGACGGGGCTTGCGGTCATGGCAGCCGTTGCGCTGCCGTGGTACG
>CAYMQL010000329.1:0-3987 GCA_964392255.1 uncultured Planctomycetaceae bacterium
GACGCTGCTCAGCGGGGGATTCGAGAGGCTGCAAAGGTGTTCGTCGTTGTTCACGCCTACGACGGCGACTTCGTCGGGCACCATCAGGCCCACGCGCTGACACGCATCAAGCACCATCAGACCGTGATCGTCGTCGCAGGCCATGATTCCCACGGGTTTTGGGAGTTCCTTGATCCATCGGGCGAGGCGATTCTGCTGCGGTTCCCAGCCCATGGCGGTATTGACGCGTGGCGGCTGCCACACGTAACAGCGGTGTCCCGCTTTCTTGACCAAATCCTGGAAGTGTACGCAGCGTGCTTCGAGAAACCGGTTCAGCCCGACCGGGGCTCCGCCGAAGGCAAAGTTGCGAAGTCCGGCATCGAAAAAGTGGCGCAGGGCCAGTTGGACGACCTCGCGATTGTCCAATCCGATGGCGGGCATCTTGATGTCGGCTAGCGCGTTGCGCATATCGACGGCCGGCAGCCCGGTCCGCATGACCGCCCGATACATGCGTCGATTGTTGATGCGTGCCAGGATGCCGTCGCCCCGCCAATGGCTCAGCCATGTCGGCGGCGGATCGTCGAGTCCGTGCGGAAGGAAGTAGACCGACCAGGGACCGTGTTCGTGCATATAGCGAGCCACCCCGCGCAGCACCCCGCGGCCGTAGGCCAGCGAGGTTTCGATCAGCAGAGCGACATGGGGCGGTTTTGCCATAAATATAGTGTAAACTGCGGGGCCGCGCGGGGTAAAGCGAACGGGTTCGGATTGCGGCAAAATCGGAGTCGCTTTCCGAAAAAAACTAGTCCGGCGGTCTCTTTCAACCCGCCGCCCGGCCTGCGACAATAACGATAGCATCCTGCCGCAAGGCACAGCGGCCTTGGCCCATTGATTGCGTTTTCCCACCCGAGTCAGAAATCGCGCGGCGCGAGTTCTGCACGTTTTTTCGGCCCGATCCGGTGCGCGTTTTCGCGCCACCGTGCCCCCCGAAAGGAGATCGAACCATGACCGCCTGCGACCGACGCCAGTTTCTCTCTCAGACCGGCAAGCTTACGATCGCCGCCGCCGGCACCTCGCTTTTGGCTAACGCCCAATCCGTTTGGGGCGCTCCGGCCAACGAAAAAATCATTCTCGGGTTCATCGGCGCAGGCGGGCGCGGACGCCAACTGTGCGGCGGATTCATGGAGCGCACGGACTGCGAGGTCGCGTGGGTTGCCGATCCCAGCCTGCCGAAGGCCGAGACGCTGGCCGCGTCGATTTCCAAAAAGCGGCCGGGCCAAACGCCGAAAGCGGTGCAGGATTGCCGCAAGATGCTCGACGACAAGTCGGTCGATGCCGTGGTGATCGCCACGCCGGACCACTGGCACGCCCTGCACGCCATTTGGGCCTGTCAGGCGGGCAAAGACGTGTATGTCGAGAAGCCTGCAAGCTATTGCTGCTGGGAAGGCCCCAAGATGATCGAGGCCGCGCGAAAATACAAGCGGATCATGCAGGTGGGCACGCAAAGCCGCAGCGCTCCGTACGCCATTGCCGCTAAAAAATACATCGCCGACGGCAAGCTGGGCGAGATTCACTTTTGCCGCGTATACAATCAGAAGGGGCCGAGCGTTTGGCCCGTGGTGCCCGACACGCCCGACGGCGATCCGCCCGCCGATTTCGACTGGGACCTGTTCAACGGTCCCGCCCCGGAGGCGAAATACAACGTCAAGTATCCGAAATTTTGGCATCATTTTTGGCGCTACTCGAGCGGCGACATCGTCAACGACGCCGTCCACCAGCTCGACCTGGCCCGATTCGTACTCGGAGTCGGCTACCCCAAATCGGTTTACTCGACGGGCGGGCGGTTCGGCGAAGAGGGCGTCAGCGAAATGCCCGACACGCAGGTGGCCTCTTACAATTTCGACGGTTTGGTGATGACCCTCGATCTGACGCTCTACACGCCCTATATGCTGAAAATTTCGCCGCTGATTCGCCAGAGCGAGACCGAGTTTCCCTACTGGCTGCAATGCGCCACGCGGGTCGAAATCTACGGCAGCAAAGGGCTGATGATCATCGGGCGGCACGGCGGCGGATGGCAGGTTTTCACGCGGCCCAAGCTACACGAAGGCGTGGTTGTGGACCAGCAGAAGGGCCTTTTCCCCGATCCCGAACACAAGCAGAACTTTTTCGACTGCATCCGCACGCGAAATACGCCCAACGCCGACATCGTCGAAGGGCATCGCAGCGCCCTGTTGCCTCATCTGGCCAACATCAGCTATCGTATGGGCGGTGAAAAGCTGGTTTACGACGCCGAGGCGGAAAAAATTGTCGGCAACGACGAGGCGATGAAGTATTTTCGCCGCGAGCATTACCGCAAGCCGTATACGATCGGCGAAACGGTGTGATCCGCCGCCGGCTGATCGCCGTGCCTTGCCCGAACCCGCACTCATAACAGGAGTCGAACGCCATGAGGACGCTCTGCACCCTGGCCGCGGTTTTCATCGCCTTTACAGTCAGCGCCGTCCGTGCTGAAACGCCGGAACAGGCGAAACGTCCGGTGCGCGTCGGCGCCGTCTGTCAGTCGTGGGAGCCGGGCGACCGAAACCTTGCGCACGTCCTGACGATGCTCGAGCGCGCGGCGGCCGACCGGGCCGAGGTGGTTTGTCTGCCCGAGCAGTGCGTGCCGACCGACGGCGGCGCGGATGCCCAGGCGGCGCTGGCGGCCATCGCCAAGGTTGCGGCCGAGCGTTCGATGATGGTCGCCGCCAACCTGAAAGAGAAAGACGGCGACAAGCTCTTTTCGACGTCGTATCTGATCGGTTCCGACGGCAAGCTGATCGGCAAGTATCGCAAGTCGCACCGCCTGCCCGACGAGCCGATCGCCTTGGGCGACGAGCTGCCGGTGTTCGACACTCCGCTGGGCAAGGTCGGGCTGATGATCGGCACCGATCATTACTGGCCCGAGATTTCGCAGGTCTTGGCCCTTAAGGGCGCGGAGCTGATCTTGTGGTCCAACGCGCCCGAGCCGGTCCCGCAGTGCTATCCGATGGACATTATCACGCGGATGCGTGCCTTCGACAGCCATGCGACGCTGGCCGCGGCCAACTATGCCGGCGAGCTGCCCTATCTGGCGAACAACTGGCCGAAATATACCGGCCAGCCGCTCGGGCACGGCTGCGTGGTGGATCGTACGGGCGTTATCGTGGCCGACACGAGTCTAAGGCCCGGCGCGGCCGTCGCCCCGGTCGATTTGGCCCGCGGCCCCGACGCTTTTCAGCTTACCTTCAAGGAAGACCGCAGCCTGTTTCGCTATCTGGTCGATCCGAATCTGAAGCCGATCGTGCATCGCGGGCCGAAGCGAAAAATTCGCGTGGCCGTGGCACAGGTCACGGCGGCCAAGGGCAAAAGCGGCCCCAATTCCGATCTCAACTCCGAGTTCCATCGGGTGCTCGACGAGGCCGGCCGCCAGCGGCCCGACATCATCGTGATGGCCGAGTTCGTCTTTCCGACCGACACGCCGGAGGCCGAAAAAACCTTCGCCCAGGTGTCCGAGTTGGCAAAAAAGTACAGCACCTACATCGTCATCGGCGGGCTGCGCGAGCCGGAGACGCCCTACAAAGACGGCCGCCGCGCCTCGTGGGCCCGGCTTTGGGACCGCGAAGGACGGGAGATCGGCCGCTACCGCATCTCGCAGTACGGCCGTAGCACCGAGTTGCCCGTGTTCAAAACCGACTTCGGCATCATCGGACTGATCCTTTGCGGCGATGTTTACTCGCCGGAGATTGCCCGGGCCGAGGCCCTGCAAGGCGCAGAGCTATTGCTGTGCGGATCGCAGTCGTGGGGCGCGTCGGGCCAGTACAACCAGTGGATGCAGCAGGCCCGGGCCATCGACAACGCCGTCTTTCTGGCCACGGCCCATTTCCCCTCGTCAGAAATCGCCCAGCGAAGCTACGTGATCGACAACTATGGCTATCCGGTGGCGGCGTCGGCGTATTGGTCCGAATCGGCTTTTGCGGCCGACGTCGATCTCGA